>NZ_JBHIPT010000023.1:0-163815 GCF_042196205.1 Bartonella sp. AP21QHHD
CATGGTCCCAAAAGTAGCATAGGCTATGAGCGCCAAAATAATCCTTTTCTTCAAGATTTTAATATATGAGCAAATAAAAAACGCTTTGAAGCGTTTTTTTGTGCCATTTAAGACTTTTTAGTAGGACGGAACAGAAGTTAATTTATTGGGGCATAACAAATGTGTTCCAAACCATTACGGTCTCGAAAGGTCCCTGTTTTAGGGTTAAAGGAACGGTATTTTTTCTTGCAATAGTTAAGCCAATCAGATTCTAATGATTGCTGGAGTGGCTCATATGCCACTGTTTGCTGCACTTGATAAACTCTTTGATTTTGCGGAACTTTTTGATAAATTACCTGATTTTGTGGTACTATTTGATAAACCACTTGTGGCTGTTCTGGTTTTTTTAAAATTGTACCAAGAATCGTACCTGTTGCAAGACCAAGAATACCCACCGCTAAAGCATCTCCTGAGTTATCTATATGAATATTACTGTGTTTTGTCTTTTTGCGCTCGACGTAATGATATGTTTTGTTTTCAACATGATGATAATGGTGGTGGTGGTGATGATGATGTTGTTGTTGTTCCGTCTTACTCTGTTTGGCTACAGACCTTTCATGTTTGGCTTTAAATCTTCTCTTGTCGTCATCAGAACTTTTGTGGAAATCATCAACAAACTTTTGGAAATCATCAGATAAAAAGCTACGTTTTTTATCAGAACAATGGGAGCGAGAAAAACCGCAAGGCAGAATATCAGCTTTCTTCCTCATTTCCCTTATCGCATCATCTGTTTCTTTACGCATCTTCCTCATCATATCATCTATTTCTCTCGAGATAGAGTCACTACGATTCCATGCCATATCCGCAAGCGTTGCATTTAGCGGCATCAAAACGGTCACAGTTGACATTGCTGATAATACCGCTAACCTGATCACTTTTTTCATAATGATGCTCCTTGTGTAAATTCGTATTTTTCACATCCTACACGTTTCAAACTGAATAGAGCCTGAACAATTTTGGGCTTTATTGTGACAAAAAAAATAAAAATTTATTTAGTTAAATCTATCGCGGAGACAGTAAAATGAAATCATAACAGAATTTTGATTTCAATTAATGTACTCTGCTTGAGGTTAATTAATAAGTTTGTATTGAGAGTCCACGATTTTTTACTATGGAATATAAACTCTTTATTTAGGGATAATTTTTTATTGTTTGGTACAATATGAATTGAACAATAGGGATATGAATAAAAGTTATCATTTTTTATCATAGGCTTATGGTTCTATGAGAAAGTCTTATTTTACTTTATTTGTGTTATAGGACAGTGTCCTATTTGAATATTTTCTTGTAAGGATAAATAATATTGAGTTAGATATCAGAGTATAACTGTATAAAGATAATATATTTTAGAAAATTTTTATAAAATGTTCTCTCTCATGTTGTTTTAGACAAATTGAAGCACCCTTGATGTTGGAGGTTGTCTATTTTTCGGATAACGCTGTTTGCTTTTGAGCTTTCGTCTTTTTTTAGAAGAACTGAAGATTATTTTATGCGGTTTGAAATTTTTTGCTCCTTCATTGATTGCGTTTTTTTCGTTTTATTGTTGCTTGATTAGGGGTGTTTTTACGAGATTTTCCTTTTTGATTTTCCAAAATACCAGTGTCCATGGTTGGTCCCATGTGTGCAAGGTTTGGTTTGGAGAAAAGACTTGGTTGTAATACGCGCTCATGGGTGGATTGTTCGCTATGATGTGTTAAGGGATTTTCCGCGAGTTCTAGTTCTATCTTTTGTAATTGTTTGATTTCATCGCGAAGGTGTGCTGCTTCTTCAAAATTAAGATCAGCAGCTGCTTCATGCATTAATTTTTCGAGGTGTTTAATATGAGATGCTAAATTGTTGCCAACCATATTTTTTTTCTCGATGACATCAGGGATATTTGTACGAATATGGTTGTTTTCATAGCCTGAATTGAGAATATCTCCGATATTTTTTTTGATACTTTTCGGTGTGATATGGTGTTCTTCATTATAGGCTATTTGTTTTTGTCGACGTCTTTGTGTCTCCTGTAAGGCTCGTTTTATGGAACCAGTGATCGTATCTGCATAGAGGATAACACGGCCATCTACGTTACGTGCAGCACGTCCGATTGTTTGTATGAGGGAAGTTTCAGAGCGCAAAAAGCCCTCTTTATCGGCATCTAGAATGGCAACAAAACCACATTCTGGAATATCTAAGCCTTCTCGGAGCAAGTTGATACCGATGAGGACATCAAAGGTGCCAAGCCGAAGATCGCGTAGAATTTCAATGCGTTCTAATGTATCAATGTCGGAATGCATATAGCGTACACGAATACCTTGTTCGTGGAGATATTCCGTTAAATCTTCGGCCATACGCTTGGTTAGGACGGTCACTAGTGTGCGGTAGCCTTTTTGAATTGTTTTACGAATTTCATTCACAACATCATCGACTTGATTTTTGGCTGGACGAACCTCTGTTGGTGGGTCAACAAGCCCTGTGGGGCGAATAACTTGTTCTGCAAAAGTACCGTGAGATTGTTCTATTTCCCACCGTCCAGGTGTTGCGGAGACAGCAATCGTTTGTGGGCGCATAGCATCCCATTCTTCAAAGCGCAAAGGACGGTTATCCATACAAGAAGGGAGGCGAAAACCATATTCTGCTAAGGTTGCTTTTCTGCGAAAATCACCTCGGTACATACCACCAATTTGGGGAATGGTTACATGGCTTTCATCGATAAAAACAAGAGAATTGAGTGGAATATATTCGAATAAAGTTGGGGGTGGTTCACCGGGATTTCGTCCTGTTAAATAACGTGAATAATTTTCAATTCCCGGACATGAACCGGTGGTTTCCAACATTTCCAAATCAAAAACTGTACGTTGTTCTAAACGTTGTGCTTCTAAAAGACGTCCAGCTTCGTTCAACTCATCGAGGCGTTGAACGAGTTCCATTTTGATAGATTTCATCGCTTGGTTAAGTGTTGGGCGTGGTATTACGTAGTGTGAGTTGGCATAAATTTTAATTGATTGAAGATCGCCTGTTTTTTGTCCGGTGAGAGGATCAAATTCCGTAATTGTTTCCACTTCATCGCCAAAGAGCGAAATACGCCAAGCACGATCTTCGAGGTGGGCAGGGAAAATTTCGATTGTATCCCCTCGTACACGAAAGGAACCACGAACGAAGTTGATATCTTGTCGATAATACTGTTGAGAGACTAAATCAGCCAAGAGTTTTCGTTGATTGAGTTTGTCCCCTTTTTCTATTTCGAAGGTCATGGCCGTATAGGTTTCTACGGAACCAATTCCGTAGATGCAGGAGACAGATGCGACGATAATAACATCATCACGCTCTAAGACAGCGCGTGTTGCAGCATGGCGCATACGGTCGATTTGTTCATTAATTGAGGATTCCTTTTCAATATAAGTGTCTGAGCGTGCAACATAGGCTTCTGGTTGATAATAGTCATAATAGGAAACAAAATATTCGACGGCATTATGGGGAAAAAAACTTTTAAATTCCCCATAAAGCTGCGCTGCTAGAGTTTTATTGGGAGCTAATATTAAAGCTGGACGCTGTGTTTTTTCAATGATATTGGCCATTGTATAGGTTTTCCCTGAGCCGGTAACACCCAAAAGCACTTGTGTACGTTCATTTTTTTGAATTCCCTCAACCAGAGTTTTAATGGCTTGAGGTTGATCTCCCGCTGGTTTAAAAGATGTTTCGAGTTGAAATGGAATACCACCTTCAGATTTTTCAGGACGAATGGGGCGGTGAGGTGTCCATAATGCACCATTCTTAAAAAGAGGATTACCTGAAGCAATAAGAGCAGAAAGAGCTTCTACTGTTGCAGTAACACCATTTTTCATTGTTGTATCCTTTGATAGAAAAGTGCTGGTGATTTTAAAGAAAATACTAATTTTTACAAATTTATTACGACAACAGCAAAACGTTATTGAACAGATTTATTTTGGTTTATTAGAGCTTTCATTAGGATATTGATCAAGTTTTTTATGAGACAAATTCTTCGAAGTATTTCTTTGGAAGGAGCATATTTGTGGTTGTTCGTGAACACTATTGCATTTTTGCCATGATGATATTCAAGAGGGCATAAGTTATTATAGCTGTTATGGAGAATAATCGGTACGTTTGGGCATTAAAGACATTGTATATGTGTGATAAAGATCATTTCCATCTTTAAATGAAAGATAACGAGATGACACCCAACCTATTTGAGTGTTATATCGGATATGGCACCAATTTCCTTCACAGTTTTTAACAAAAACTAATTCTCCAGCAGAGATTAAGCCGCAAAGTGCATATTGAGTGCTGGGACCTGTTCTAAAATTAAGATTTCTCGTAACAAAAGCATCTGCTGCCTCTGATATTGTTGTGGCTAAAAAGAAAGAGCCAAACATAAAAAAAATGACGATTTTTTTCATTTTTCTGTAAAGAATTTCTTTAGAGATTTTCTATCCTTCTCTCTTCATATTCTATATAATTTCTTTTACTAGATTATGATAAAACAGAAAAAAATACAATTCTTTCTTCTTTAGGACACTTTAAAGAGAAGAGTGAAGTTTAACGTTTTAAACACCAAAATGAGATGTTTTAATCACTATTTGTGCATGTTTTGTTTCCTTTATTTATTTTTGTATGGAAAACAGTGATACTGTACTATATAATAAAAAAGATCGTAGTTTTCGGATTCCAAAAGTAATTTTGGAAGCCGTTTTTTGTATTTTTATTAAACCTTCCGTGTAATAGAAAGGGACGGATTATGGAAAAAGTTCCGATGACTACAGCTGGTTTTGAGAGTCTTAAAGAAGAGTTGCGTTGGCGTCAACAACAGGAGCGTCCGCGAATTATTGAAGCAATTTCTGAGGCGCGTGCGCATGGTGATTTATCTGAAAATGCTGAGTATCATGCAGCTAAAGAAGCGCAAAGTCATAATGAGGGGCGTATAAATGAGCTTGAAGATTATATCGCACGAGCAGAAGTTATAGATGTCTCGCGTCTTTCAGGTGACAAAATAAAATTTGGTGCAACCATTAAACTCTTGGATGAGGATACTGAGGAAAAAAAAGTGTATCAGATCGTAGGAGATCAAGAAGCTGATGTAAAGGTTGGAAAAATCTCTATTTCTTCGCCTATCGCACGTGCACTCATTGGCAAGCAAGAGGGTGATGTGATTGAGGTGAATGCACCAGGTGGTGCGCATAATTACGAGATCATTAAGGTTCAGTACATCTAAATAACATATGGATTATTATGCGTGTATCTTTGGACGAAACTGAAATTATTGCGCCTCACTTTAAAAGGCGTTTATCGGGAGTAACATCTACGATTATTCAGCTTATTCCACTGCAACGCGAACAAGGTGTGCGTATATCCACTTTGGGGTTTGGTTTACCACGAACTTTGCCAACTCTTGCCTTTAGGGACCTTTTCGGACTTTGGAAAAGTCCGAAAGGGAAGCCATTTCGTATTTGGCATGCACGACGCAATATTGAGATGCTTTGTGGGATCTTTTTGCGCGATGTTTTGCGAATGAAGCTTAAACTCATCTTTACTTCGGCTTCACAACGTCATCATAAGCCTTTTACCAAATGGTTGATTCGCTGTATGGATAGGGTTATAGCTACCAGTACACGTACGGGCGCTTATCTAGAAGTGCCTCATAAGGTTATTATGCATGGGGTGGATGTGAGGCGTTTTATTCCACCACACACTCTTGATGATTGCTTTTCTTCGACAGGATTTCCAGGAAAATATGCGGTAGGATGTTTTGGGCGTCTGCGCTACTCAAAGGGAACAGATTTATTTGTTGATGCCATGATAGCATTATTGCCTGACTATCCTGAATGGACAGCACTTATCGCTGGTCGTACGACAGAGCAATATTATCATTTTGAAAAAGAATTACGCCAAAAGATTGCTAAGGCTGGTCTGGATGATCGCATTATTTTTCTTGGTGAGATTCTGGACATCCCTTTATGGTACCGTCGTTTAACACTTTATGTTGCACCCTCTCGTACAGAAGGTTTCGGTTTAACACCATTAGAAGCAATGGCATCACAGGTTGCGGTTGTAACGAGTGATGCAGGAGCTTATAAAGAATTGGTTGTAGAAGCGACAGGAACAGTTGTAAAAGCAGGAGATGGAGCGGCTTTAACAGCAGCAATTGAACCTTATTTTGCTGATGTAGAAAAAACATTGGCATCCGGAAAGAAAGCTTTAACCCATGTTCGTACGCACTTTCCTTTGGAAAAAGAGGCAAGCAAGATTGAAAGTGTTTACAAAGAACTGTTTGCAGAAAAAAGACTTTGATTATTATATCAAAAATCTTCTTGAGGAATGATAAAAGTATTTTCCTTAAAGGTTTTTCATAGTTATCAAGAAAACAGCTCAATGATATAAATGTTATTTTACAAAATTTATATTGTCTTTAGTAGAACACTATAAGAAGTTCCCAAAATTTTGGATAAAAGATTAAAAATGTATACGCTTGAGAGCGATATGTAGTTTATGATAAAGCATACTAGGAGAGAAGAAAGCTACTTTTATTCATTGATATTTTAGAATAAGAAAATAATGCTTTAACTCAAGTCTGGGGATTTATGCACTATCTTATACGGTGTCGTGCTGATATTGTTGGTTTTGTAAGACTTAAATAGATAGCAAAAAAAACGTTTTCTTGTCTTAAAAAGATAATGATGGTATCTCCATGGATAAAATAGTCGTACATATTTTCAATAAATTCATGATAAGATGGATTTAAGATCAATATATATATATATGATTTTTATAGATAATTTACCTTTTCAATTTGAATAAGAGCTTTGAGTAGCGTAAGATTTTCTTATGTCAAATCTGTTGATATTAACAATGAGAGCTATCTTCTTGCACATCACAATTGGAAGAAGGCATGTGGTGGATAAAAACTATTGAAGACAGGGTGTAAAGAGATTTCTTATAAATTGTCTGAAATGCAGGCTGTTACGACATTAATAGAAAGAAAATAATATGGTGGTACTAATTTATATCTTATTTTTTGGTACCGACTTGCACCTTATTGTTATTTAAGTAAAAATGATGGTGCCCATTTTATATCTTTCATGAGGGCTGTCGTGAAATGGGGGTGATGAGTATTGTGAGATGTTTTTTACAAGCTTGTGAGTTCGTAATATAATAGCATTTTTTTCTATAAGGGTGTAACTCTATTAAAGAGAAAAAACACTTTTATCAGCAAATATTCATATTTTTTGCATGAGAGATTATTCGTAAAAAAGAATGTTCTATGCGTCCACTTTATTTGATAAAGAAGATCAATAAAGTGAAGTTTTATATGTTATGGCTTTGAGAATATCGGTATTTGATTGTTTTTGTTGAATTATTTTTATATCATTGATATGATGTTTTGTATGAAATTTTAGGAAATCTTCAGTAGATTGGGTGAGGAGTGAATATTATGACGCATACTGTTCTCGCCTTTTTATCTTGTAAATTTTTTATCATGGTAGCATAAAATATCTCTGCATTAGAATTGTTCACGCCAGAAAGCGGGAATAAAAAGGACGAATATTGTTATGATTTCAAGGCGTCCAGCTAACATTAGAAAACTTAAAATCCATAAAGCATGATCGTTGATTGTAGAGAAATTACCAGTGGGGCCAATAATATCTCCAAAGCCTGGACCAACATTTGAAAGTGCGGTTAAGACCCCCGTAAAGGCAGAGGTAAAGTCAAGACCGGTTGTAAGCAAAAGTGCAGTGCCGATAACAAGGCAAAACATATAAAGACAGACAAAAAACAAAACGGCTTGAGCAACATCATTTGATATATTTGAGTGATCGTAGCGCGCTTTTACAACGACATTAGGAGAAAGAAGTTTTTCTATATTTGTTTGTGTAATACGCCAAAGAATAATGAGGCGATTGATTTTCATGCCACCAGAAGTAGAACCAGCACATCCGCCTGTAAAAGAAACAATAAAGAAAATTCCAAGCGCAAACGGTCCCCAAAGTTGATAATCTTCAGCGCTGTAACCGGTGGTGCTAATAATGGATGAAAGGTGAAAAATGACATCAAGGAAAATCAAGTGGAACGCGCGATGATCATAAAACCGTAGCCATGCCGCTAAAGCAAAGCTGAAAAGGAG
Source organism: Bartonella sp. AP21QHHD (assembly GCF_042196205.1). Lineage (NCBI taxonomy): Bacteria > Pseudomonadati > Pseudomonadota > Alphaproteobacteria > Hyphomicrobiales > Bartonellaceae > Bartonella > Bartonella sp. AP21QHHD. The sequence goes on from NZ_JBHIPT010000023.1 coordinate 8,156, forward strand.
AACGATATGGAGAAAAACAATCACTTGTGGGTCAAGGAAGCGTTTAGAGTGTCCAGGAAGGACTAATTTAACATAAAGTACGAAAGGTAAAGCAGAAAGCAACATGAAGATTGTTGAAATAATTAAGATGGCTGGTGTATCAGAAAAATAGCCAAAAGAAGCATCATGCGTTGAAAAACCAGCTGTTGCTACTGTACTCATTGCATGGTTAATGGCATCAAATAAATTCATGCCTGCAGCAAAATAAGAAAGCATACAAGCCAATGTTAACCCAACATAAGCGATGATAATTCCGTTAGCAATTTGGTTGATGCGAGGCAATATTTTTTCAGATTTATCAGATGATTCCATATGAAAAAGTCGCACGCCACCCACACGCAGTGAAGGCAAAATTAAGAGGGCTAAACCGATAAAACCAATGCCCCCAATCCAGCATATAAGAGAACGCCATAATAAAATACTTCGCGATAAATTATCAAGATCAGAAAGGACTGTGGAGCCTGTTGTTGTAATTCCAGAAACAGATTCAAAAATGGCTCCTGCTAGAGAAATGGGAAGAGGAGAAAGATAAAGAGGTAAGGCACCTACGATGCTTCCTGTAAGCCAAAGACAAACAGTGAGCATAAAGCCAAGCCGTGCTGAAAAGCGACAAGTAGCTCCCTTAGTTGCTAAAAGAATCAGCGTTGCTAACATGGTGGTTATGGCACAAGAATAGAGAAAGCTTATCCAATTACGATTGTTGTCGTGCAAATCCACAAAAATTGGCAAAAGCATTGCTCCTCCCATGATTAAGGCAAAACGTGCACAGACATTGATAATAAATTGAAAAATGATCGTTCCCTATCTTTGTATCTCTTTTTATTATGGTTTTGTGCTCATAAGAAGTTACATTTTTCTCTTTATAGGATAAGGATTAATTCTTAACATTAGCGTGCCTTGATGAATTAGTAATCAGACCTTTTCATAAAACTTGAAAAGAAGTATACATAACATAATTAGGGCTCTTGAAAAATATTTTTTTAAAAGGCTGCATTCCGTTATCATTTATAGAATAATTAATTTATAATAAAGTGAAGGGGATTTAATGGTACAATCGCATATTCGTCTGCTAATTATTGGCTCAGGTCCGGCTGGTTATACAGCGGCGGTCTATGCAGCAAGAGCAATGCTTAAGCCGGTTTTGGTGACGGGCTTGCAGCAGGGGGGACAATTGACAATTACAACTGATGTTGAGAATTATCCAGGTTTTGCAGATCCCATTCAAGGACCATGGTTGATGGAACAAATGGCAAAACAAGCTGAGAATATGGGGACAAAAATTGTCTATGATACAATTATAAAGGCTGATTTGTTGAAGTATCCTTTTGTCTTATATGGGGATTCAGGAACACAATATTCTTGTGATGCACTGATTATTGCAACAGGAGCTCAAGCGCGCTGGCTTGGTTTAGAAAGTGAACAGACCTTTATGGGCGGAGGTGTTTCCGCTTGTGCTACATGTGATGGCTTTTTTTATCGTGATAAGGACGTTATTGTCGTGGGAGGAGGAAATACGGCTGTTGAAGAAGCACTTTATTTATCGCATTTGGCTAAGAGTGTAAGCGTGGTTCACAGGCGGGGACAGTTTCGGGCAGAAAAAATTTTGCAAGATAGGTTGCTGGCTTGTAATAATGTGCGTGTTCTTTGGGATCATGTGGTTGAAGAAATTGTGGGGCTGCCAGCTCAAGATTCAAAGGGCGCTGTTGTAACAGGGGCACGTCTGAAAAATGTTAAGACAGGTCACGAGATGAAAGTGAATGCAGAGGGCATATTTATTGCCATTGGGCATGATCCTGCTGTTTCTCTGTTTGAAGGACAGCTGAAACAAAAACGAGGCGGCTATTTATGGACAGCACCCGACTCAACAGCAACAAGCATTGCTGGTGTTTTTGCTGCTGGGGATGTGACAGATGAAACATTCCGCCAAGCTGTAACAGCTGCGGGAAGAGGATGTATGGCAGCGTTGGAAGCAGAACGGTTTTTGGATATACCCAGGCGTTAGTCACTCATTGAGAACATAGAGAATATAGAGGTAGAATTAATTGTGGCGCCACCGTTGGATTGGGATAAGTTAAGGGTTTTTCACGCTGCAGCAGAAGCGGGATCTTTTACGCATGCTGCTCAAAAACTTCATTTATCTCAATCAGCCGTTTCACGACAGGTTTCGGCTTTAGAACAAGAGGTTGGGGTATCCTTATTTCAACGTCATGCGCGTGGTTTGATTCTTACAGAACAGGGAGAAACTCTTTATCGTACAGCTCATGATGTTTTGATGAAGCTTGAAAGTGTGCGTTTGCAATTAAGTGAAAGCTATGCAAAACCAACGGGGCACTTGCGTGTGACCTCGACCTTTGGAATGGGGGCAGGGTGGATTGCAGAGCGTATGCCAGAATTTCTTAGTCTTTATCCTGATATGCAGGTTCAGCTTTTGCTTTCCGATGAAGAGCTTGATTTGACAATGTGTCATGCGGATTGTGCTGTTCGCTTACATCAACCCAAACAACCTGATCTTATACAAAGAAAACTCTTTACAATTCATATGCATGTCTATGCTTCGGAAAAGTATATTGCAAATTATGGAAAGCCGGAAAAATTGTCTGATCTCGATGAGCATCGTATTATTTCGTTCGGTGAACCTGTTCCACCTTATTTGTCTGGTTTAAATTGGTTGGAAAAGGCTGGTAGAAGTGATGGATCATTGCGCGTTTCAGTTTTACAAATCAACAATATCATCTCAATAAAGAATGCGCTTATGCGTGATCTTGGGATTGCTGTGCTTCCTGATTATATCGTCAATAATGATGAGCATTTAGTGCGTCTTTTTCCTGATATGGTTGATATTCCTTCTTTTGATACTTTTTTTTGTTATCCTTATAATTTAAAGAATTTGGCAAGGTTAAATGCTTTTCGAGATTATATTTTTTTAAAAGCTCGCCAGTGGTCTTTTTAATATTAATATCTTAATTTATAAGGAATAATTAGCTGTTTTGCAACTTGAGACTCCCGTAATATTCTTTCGTTTCAAATTTGCCTATATTGAATCAATTAAAATTATTTGTTGCACATTAAAAGTGGAGGGAGTCCGTACGGGTAAATATTTTTGAAAAGAGGGATAAATGTTTTTTATGAATACTAGCAACCGTGAGGGTTATTATATATTGAAAAATGGACAATCGTGTGATGGTGTAGTTAACATTTTTACTATTTAATTAAAGAGAGTGGTACATGATGGAGACAAATTTAAAGCTATGTGTTTATTGCATAGCAGATACGCTTAAGTCTTTATTGTGCTTTTCCTTATAAAATGACATAGAATACTATCTCTTGATTATGTTGCCTCCCAGTTTCGTTTTCTTGAGTGTTCCCTTACGAAGATCTATCAGATTGATTTTATCTCTGAGGATTTTCCAAATTTGCCGGACATATGTCCGGCTTTTTTTTAATTTTTGAAAGAGTCCCTAGAAATTGCAATATATGGGAAGATGATAAAGAAAAAATTTCGAAACTGGTGGATATCCAACAATTTTTTTAAGAATACTAAAATTCAATGAGGAGTTTGAGAGGGGATATTCTATTGTACTGTAAAAGTCTGTCTTTTAGGGGTGTGATATAAAATATTTAAAACCTTATACATGAAGTGCTTTTTATTAGAATGTGAGGTGAATATTTAAGGCAGGTCTTGTTCATAAAGCCTATGAAGTAAATCAAGTAGTTATTAAATAGAACTTAAAGGAAACTGGATTGCTTACACAACGATGGGAGGTGGCTTCTTCTTCGTTTTAGGACGAAGAAGAAGCTGAGAAATAGAAGAGATTTTATTGTAAGGGCCTTTGATTATAAGGGCAATTGTGTTTAAAAGTGCTCGGTCTTTTTTAGAGTTATAAATTGAATGGAGAAAGTAGAATAGGCTTGTCATCTCTTATGATAATAGACCGATTCATTTATTTGATAGCTAAATTTTTTTGATCTTTATCTACAGCATCTATTTTTGTGTTTATTCATAGATATTTTTGCTGAATCGATAGATTTAGACTATGACACAGTTTCAGATATTTTCTCGGATATACTAACATTCGGCAAAAAACAATCACAAGAGATGATATTAAAAATTTTAAATTAAACTGTTGCAAAAACGCTGTATACGTATACAAGCTTTTTCAAGTAATTCTTCTGATGTTGCATAAGAAATACGAAAAGTTGATCCAAGTCCAAAAGCAGATCCTTGGACGACAGCAACAGCTTCTGTTTCTAGAAGCGCTATGGCAAAGTCTTTATCATTCGTAATACGTTGACCATTGGGTGTTTTCTTTCCAATAAGTCCGGTGCAAGAAGGATAAACATAAAAAGCACCCTCAGGCGTTGGACAGTGAATGCCAGGAGCTTGATTTAGCATGGAGACAACGAGATCACGGCGTGCTTGAAAAATACTTTTATTTTTAGCAATAAAGTCTTGTGGCCCGTTGAGTGCTTCAACCGCAGCCCATTGTGAAATGACACTTGTTCCAGATGTTTGCTGTCCTTGAATGGTATCCATGGCTTTAATTAATTCTTGTGGTCCGCCTGCATAACCGATTCTCCATCCCGTCATCGCATAGGCTTTAGAAACACCATTCATTGTGAGTGTACGCTCATAAAGCGCTGGTTCTACTTGAGCTGGAGTCACAAAGGTAAAACCCTCATATGTGAGATGTTCATATATATCATCGGAAAGGATATAAACATGAGGATATTTTACTAAAACATCTGTAAGTTTTTTCAATTCATTATGTGTATAAGCGGCACCTGATGGATTTGAAGGAGAGTTAAAGATGAACCATTTGGTTTTGGGGGTAATGGCAGCTTCTAGCTCTTGTGGTTGGAGTTTATAAGAAAATTCGGCTTTTGTTTCTAAAAAGACAGGCGTACCATCGTTGAGTGCGACCATTTCTGGATAACTAACCCAATAAGGGGATGGAATGATGACCTCATCTCCTTTATTCAAAGTTGCCATGAATGCATTAAAGAGAATTTGTTTTCCACCGGTACCAACAATAATTTGTTCTGGTTGGTAAAGAAGGTTATTTTCTCTTTTAAACTTTGCAGAAATTGCTTGGCGCAATTCTGGAATTCCTGATATGGGAGGGTATTTTGTTTCTCCCCTTCGAATAGCTTCAATAGCCGCGTTTTTGATGTTGTCTGGGGTATCAAAGTCTGGCTCTCCAGCACTTAAAGCAATAACATTGCGCCCTAATGCTTTTAAATGGCGGGCCTTTTGAGAAGCAGCAATTGTTGCAGAAGGTTTGATACGAGACAGTTTGTCGGCAATAAAAGCCATAATTTTAAATCCTTATATTATATCAACAAATGGTTATTGCTTTAAGGATATTCTATAAGAGATTATATTGTATGCAATAAAAAACTTCCAAAATACTCTTACACGGGCTTTATATTCTTCTTTTTTGAGATATTTTACAAGATAATCTCTTCGTAGATTTTATGAAAGTTTTTGAGGAAGTATAAGAGAGGTTTGATAAATTGTGCAAAGGAGATAAGCAGTCTTTTATTTTAACAAGGTAAAATAATGCTTTATACAAAATAAAAAAATCTTCGTCTTTACAGACGAAGATTTCTAAATAAAATATTGCAGAATTTAAACTTTAAAGTGCTGCAAGGTTACCAGCGGCAAATTTTCCTGAACGACGATCTTGAAGAACATCATAAGAGATTTTTTGCCCTTCATTAAGACTGTTTAGACCTGAACGCTCGACGGCAGAAATGTGTACAAATACATCTGCACTACCATCGCTAGGCTGAATGAATCCGAAACCTTTTGTTGTATTAAACCACTTAACTGTTCCTGTAGACATAGGAAACTCCTTAGAATATATAATTATATTGAGCATTGAAGCTTTCATTTCTTCAATACGGTTGTAGATCGAAATTAGGTGGGAGAAGTTTCGTCGAAAGTGCAGATTGCACAGGAAAGAAAGTCACGTAACCGAAAATTCGATGAAACCTCTATAAAAGTTTTTAGAACAAAAAGCAAGTCTTAATCAATTTTTATATAAAGAAAAAATAAGAAAACAGTGTATATTTTGCTAAGTAGAAAAAAATTCAACTAAAATAACTTTGTAGTGAACGTACCTCAAGGTGCCTTTTTTTGAGTGCTTTGATCGCTTCTACGACGGCTTCGGCTCCAGCTATTGTTGTATAATAGGGAACATTTTGCATGAGTGCTGCATAACGTAATGATTTTGAGTCTGAGATGGCACTGGCAGTGCTAGTTGTATTAAAAATCAATTGAATTTGGCGATTACGAATAGCGTCTTCAATATGGGGGTGTCCCTCTAGAACTTTGTTAATTTTTTTTGCTTCAACGTGGTGTTCGGTGAGAAATTTTTGTGTTCCACTTGTGGCGACAACAGAAAAGCCAAGCTCAGTTAAACGTTTTACAGGATTTAAGATGCGTTTTTTATCTTCATCCCTTACAGAAACGAACAAAGTTCCCTCTTTAGGGAGTTTTACACCAGCTCCAAGTTGGGCTTTAGCAAAAGCAAGCGAAAATTCATAGTCAAGTCCCATAACTTCACCGGTTGAGCGCATTTCTGGACCAAGAAGTGTATCAACACCTGAAAAACGAGCAAAAGGAAATACTGCTTCCTTGACGGCAATATGTTGTTTTTTTTGCAAAGAAGGTAATCCACCATAAGCTTCAAGAGCATCATGAAGCGTTTCTCCTGCCATAATACGTGCAGCCATTTTAGCAATAGGGCGACCAATCGTTTTTGCAACAAATGGGACAGTACGTGAAGCACGGGGATTGACTTCTAAGACATAAATGGTGTCATCTTTTATAGCATATTGTACATTCATTAAGCCGCGAACATGAAGTGCTTGTGCTAATGCTTTGGTTTGGCGCTCTAATTCAGTAACTATTTTATTTGAGAGCGTATGGACTGGTAGAGAACATGCTGAATCACCAGAGTGGATACCAGCTTCTTCAATATGTTCCATAATACCAACGATTAGTGTTTCTTTGCCATCACATAGACAATCAACATCTACTTCAATTGCTTCTGTTAAATAGGTATCAAAGAGAAGCGGATTTTTACCAAGCAATATATTGATTTGTCCTGTTGTGTCGTTAGGATAACGGACTTTGATATCTTCTGAAATTAATTCAGGGACACTCTCAAGTAAATAATTTTGTAAGCTACGTTCATCACGAATAATTTGCATAGCACGTCCTCCTAAAACATAAGAGGGACGTACAACCAAGGGGAAGCCTAGTTCGTGGGCAATGAGGCGTGCTTGTTCAATGGAGTGGGCAATACCATTTTGAGGTTGTGTTAAATTAAGTTTAAATAACAGTTTTTGAAAGCGATCTCTATCTTCTGCTAAGTCGATAGCGTCAGGTGAAGTACCTAGGATGGGGATGTTGTGTTTTTCTAGAGCGCTTGCCAATTTCAAGGGTGTTTGTCCGCCAAATTGGACGATGACTCCAACCAAATCTCCTTTTTCCTGTTCTGCTTCTAAAATAGCGATAACGTCTTCTGTTGTTAAAGATTCAAAGTAAAGGCGATCAGAGGTATCATAGTCGGTTGAAACTGTTTCAGGATTACAGTTAATCATAATCGCTTCAAATCCTGCATCACGCAGTGCAAAAGCAGCGTGGCAGCAACAGTAATCAAATTCAATACCTTGCCCAATGCGGTTTGGTCCACCGCCTAAAATAGCAATTTTTTTGCGTTCAGAAACGTGTGCTTCCGAGTGCTCTACACCTGCAAAGGGAACTTCATATGTTGAATACATATAGGCTGTAGGAGAAGAAAATTCAGCGGCACAAGTATCAATCCGTTTGAAGACGTGTTTAACATTCAGTGATTTACGTAAAGCTGCGATATAATCGGGTTCTTTCCCTGTAAGGGAGGCTAATCGCGCATCTGAAAAGCCCATAGCTTTTAACATACGTAAATTATCTGCGTCTTGGGGTAATCCATGAATGCGGATACGCTGCTCCATTTCAATGATGGAGGCTATTTGTTCTAAAAACCACGGATCAATTTTGCTAATTTGGTGAATCTCATTTAAGGGTAAGCCTGTGCGCATGGCTTGAGCAATATAGCGTAGACGATCAGGGCTTGGTATGGCAATGGCTGAGCGTATAGAACTTTTTTCATCACCTTCAGCATGCTCTGGAATCATAATTTCATCAAGACCCGTAAGCCCTGTTTCAAGTCCACGGAGTGCTTTTTGTAACGATTCTTGAAAAGTGCGTCCAATTGCCATGACTTCTCCTACAGATTTCATCGCAGTTGTGAGGACAGGTGATGAACTGGGAAATTTTTCGAACGCAAAACGAGGAATTTTTGTCACAATATAGTCAATAGAAGGTTCAAATGATGCTGGTGTTGCACCACCCGTGATATCATTTTTTAATTCATCAAGTGTATAACCAACAGCCAGTTTAGCCGCTACTTTGGCAATGGGAAACCCCGTTGCTTTTGAGGCAAGCGCTGAAGAGCGAGAAACACGCGGATTCATTTCAATAACAATGAGGCGCCCATTTTCAGGATTGACAGCAAACTGTACATTGGATCCCCCCGTTTCAACACCAATTTCTCGCAAAACAGCAATCGAAGCATTACGCATACATTGATATTCTTTATCGGTTAAGGTGAGAGCAGGTGCTACAGTGATCGAATCACCGGTATGAATCCCCATCGGATCAATGTTTTCAATAGAACAAACGATGATACAATTGTCGTTCTTATCACGAACAACTTCCATCTCATATTCTTTCCACCCTAAAACACTTTCTTCAATTAATACTTCTGTTGTTGGTGAAGCTTCAAGCCCACGTTCAATAATTTCATAGAATTCAGAGCGGTTATAAGCGATTCCACCACCAGTTCCACCAAGGGTGAATGAAGGACGAATAATAGCTGGAAGCCCAACAACATCAAGAGCTTGAACTGCTTTTGCTGTTGCATGAGCGATATAATGTTGTTTGCGATCAGCTTCGGTATGTCGCCAGTTGCGCTCAAGTTCTTCGAGTGCTTTGTCAAGCGCAGCACCAGAAAGCTTTGCTTTAAGTTCAGCACACGTTTTTGCGTGTTGTTGGCGATTTTCTTCTTTCAGTTCTGTTGCATTGGCTAACATAGAGCGTGGCGTTTCCAAACCGATTTTTGCCATCGCTTGGCGGAATAAAGCACGATCTTCAGCTTTATCAATAGCATCAGCATTGGCTCCTATCATTTCAACATGATAGCGGTCTAAAATACCCATACGCTTTAATGATAAAGCAGTATTGAGGGCTGTTTGTCCTCCCATAGTGGGTAAAAGGGCATCGGGACGCTCGTGAGCAATAATTTTGGCAACTATTTCAGGAGTAATGGGCTCTATATAAGTTGCATCAGCTAGATCTGGATCTGTCATAATCGTGGCAGGATTAGAATTTACCAAAATAATTCGGTAACCTTCTTCTTTTAATGCTTTACAGGCTTGAGTGCCTGAATAATCAAATTCACATGCCTGACCAATGATAATAGGTCCTGCTCCGATGATAAGAATAGATTTTATATCTGTGCGTTTGGGCATGACTTTTTCCTATGACAAATATCTGTGTGCGATTGTTGCGGGCAAAATATTTTAGTTCTGAGGCTACCGTCATTTTATAAGTTAAGTGAAAAAGAAAGTAAGCATTAAAATACCTTTTCCATGCTTTTTTTCATAAAATTGAAGATAAATTTCTTTTTTGAGTTGAGTCATCTCGTCAGTTTATCAAAAGTATGACCTTTGATAAAAAATAATAACAGTGCTCCAACAAATTAGAATATTCAAGCATACTGTGGAGCATAAAAAGCCGGAACATCTTTCCAATCCATTGCCGGCATACTTTCTTTGTGTTTTATGACGTTTTTTGCTTAAGAGAGCACGCGCTTTTTCTGTTGCTTGTAAAACATAAGCTATTATTTATGGTTCGATGGGATTTCGTAAAATAAAATGGGAAGCTTATCGTGTTGTTCCGTAAAATACTGCCGTTTAGAGTTGTGATATAAGGTATGAAAATTTACCACATTAAGGTGTTTTTGTTAGAGTGTATGATAGAATTCAGAGCAGGATTTGTCTGTAGAGAGCTTATGAAATAAACCATATCAAATGGGTTCAGTTGGAATCTGTTATATAAAAAGCAAGATTGTTGATAGATCAGCTCTGGTCGAAGTTTCCGTCTTAGGGTAGGAAGAAAGTCAATCTATGTATCTTTCCATTTCATAAAAAGGTGAGAGTGTATTTTAATACAATGGCTAAGGAGATAATTTCAGAATGATTTTGTTTGTTTTTAAAAGATAGTGAATACTCTCCCTTTACTTTATGGATGATGTTCAAAACTTTTTAAAATATAAAGAAGGCTAAAATGCTGAATATTTCCCAAACGAGAGTATTCTGTCTGAAAGATGTATCAATAGGAAAGCTTTTGGTGGCTAGGTCTCAAAAAGGGATTTGTCATATAGCGTTAGGAGACACTATAGAGCAATTATTACAGGAGTTTACGATACGCTTTGGTGATGTACAACAAGTTGTAGGTGACAATACATTTAAGAGAGAAGTTGCCCATATTATAGCCATGATAGAAACACCTAAGCTGGTAAAAAAATATAATTTTCCCTTAGATATAAATGGTACAGTTTTTCAACGACAAGTATGGGCAGTATTATGTGATATACCATGTGGTGAAACAATTTCATATGAGATCTTAGCATGCCGTATTGGTATGCCGAAAGCTTTTCGTGCCGTTGCTCATGCCTGTGCACGTAACGAATTGGCTATTATCATTCCGTGTCATCGTGTTGTGCGTAAAAATGGTTTTATTTCAGGGTATCGTTGGGGGGAAAAACGGAAACAGATTTTACTACAACGGGAACAAAATGGAAAAATTTAACTTTGTGTGATGGGCATTATAATCGTTACAGTTGTTCCTTTCATTTCTTTTGAAGTAATTTCAAGTTTTCCTTTGTGGAGTTCTAGCAAGGAGCGTGAAATGGCTAATCCAAGACCTGAGCCCGTATGAGATTTAGTGAGCTGATTTTCGACTTGTTCAAAAGGTTGCCCAAGTTTTTTAATTGCTGATTGGGGAATACCAACGCCTGTATCTGTAATTTTAAAAATAAGGTTATTTTTTTTCTTGAAAGCGCAGACATCAATATTTCCGCCAGAAGGCGTAAATTTAACGGCATTAGAGATGAGATTAAGGAAAATCTGTTTCATTGCACGACCATCAACTTCAGCATGAAGTTCTGGGGTAATGTTTGTTGTAACAACAATATTTTTTTCTTGAGCTTGAGGTGTTAGTGTTCGTACTGCTTCACTAATGATGGGCTCAAGATCGGTATTTTTACAATCAAGCGTAAATCTTCCTGCTTCGATTTTTGACATATCAAGGATGTCATTGATAAGGGTTAGAAGATGGGTTCCTGAATTGTAAATATCATGCATATATTCCTTATAGCGTTGTGAACCAAGAGGACCAAAAGTCGATTGCAACATGATATCTGAAAAACCAAGAATAGCATTCAGAGGCGTGCGCAATTCATGAGACATATTGGCTAAAAATTCTGATTTAGCCTTATTAGCACTTTCGGCGCGTTCTTTTTCTGCTTTCAGACTTTTATTAAGTTTTTCAACTTCTGTTGCGCGTTGTTGAGCACTCCCTCGCGCGCGCTTGAGTTCTTGAATGAAAGAGAAAAGACGCCTTTCACTGTCTTCAAATTTTTCCTGTTGTTGTTTAAGCTCAGAAATGTCAGTACCAATACAAACCAATCCTCCATCTTGGGTTCGTCGTTCGTTAATTTTGAGCCAACAACCATCTGCCGTTTGGCGAATACTGGTTAAGTTACCAGTACCATCATCTTTAAGGGGATATTCACTGAGTGCAGGGCGTGCCATGGCTTCGACGGTTGCACGTTGGATACCTGATTGGAGAATTTGTTTAGGAATAGCGGCATATTCGCAAAATTTGCTGTTGGACATGACTAAACGTCCTTCAGCATCCCACAAGACGAAAGATTCTGAAATGTTTTCAATCGCATCACGGATACGAAGGTCGGCTTGCGCTGTTTGTTCAGCCAATTGTTGCTGTTCACTAATATCGAAGGAAATACCAACCAAATGGGGTTCTTCTTCTTCAGTAACTTCGGCACGAATGCGCATCCATACATAATGACCATCAGCATGACGCATAGGAACGTTAATATCGATATGCTTTTTTTTACCGCTCATTAATTCCTGAGCAAGGTCAAAAAAATTCGCATCATTTGGATTGATAATGGCGCTAATTTGGGAAATTGAGAGCAATGCATCTTGAGGGACATAGCCGAGCATTTCGTACATTGCTCGTGACCAGTAGACGCGTCCACTTGCCATATTCCAATCCCATAGTCCACAGCGTCCACGCATCATTGCCATATCAATACGGTTTTGAATTTTTTCTGAAACAAGATCTGTTTTGCGTGCTCGTACAATTTGGTTGTAATAAGCATAAAGAAGAGCAAGGATAACGCCACTAGTTCCAATGAACATGGTTATATTTAACGAGAGAGCTTTCCGCCATTCCATGTAAATATGTTGCATTTTTTCACTGATGAATACCCCATATTGTCCATTTTCTGTTTGCTGAAAGGAAGCGAGAGCAGGAATATCTTTTCCTATTGTAATTTTCATGATTCCAGCATGTTTTCCTAGAGCTTGTAAAGTAATGCTTTCAGAGGTAAAATTCTGTAAGGGTTTTCCTAAGACAATCTCGGAACTTGATGAAGCTAGGACATTGCCTTTTTGATCGACAATAGCAATAACAGCGCTGGTTTTTATAAAACCTTTGTTACGAAAATTAGTCAGGATATTTTGTAAATGATTATGAGAAAGAGCAGCAGCTTTTCCTTGTCGAGTGGCGGCAAGTAAGTCACGGTCGATTGTATTGGTAATATGAGAAGCTAAGAGAGCGATGGTAGAATGCGTGTTTTTATCAATTGTGTTGCGCCAATCATAGATTGATAGGAAACGGATTGCTGCTAGTATAACAAGAAATGCAAGAATTACAAATGGGAGTGAACGTCGCAGCCAAGGTTCAATAAAAAGAAGTTTTTTATAGGCAGAACCAGAAAACAGATTGGTACGCTCTGTCCGCTCCTTGCGACTTTGAGCGCTTGATTTTGAATCAGCATACACCTCCCTTGGCGCATTATATGCGTCCAATTTAGCCATCTCGCGTTCCTTTAATTCTGGAATAATGTGATTTAAAAACTGCTTCGATATTCATAGTAACCCCATCGAGTGCAATGAATCAAAACAGGAGTCTTCTGTCCAGTCTTTTTTTAAAAAAAAATAATTTTACTTTTATGATTTTGGAATATGAAAAGAAAAAAGTACTTTAAACGTGATCTATAAACAGGCTTAGATTGCCTGTTTATAGATTTAATGATGATCGAATAGTTTATAGAATTTATTTTAAAAAATATTATAGCATATTGATTTAAAATAATTTTTTGTTTCAAGTAAGCAGACGGTTGATGATATCAGCAACATCGCTTGATAATTTTGGCGCAGCAGCAATCATTTTTAATTCAGTTTCAAGTTTTTGTTGTCGAATAGGTTCTAATTGTCGCCAAGAGCGCATCATTGTTAATAATCGTGAAGCAAGCTGTGGATTTTTTTTGTCAATTTCCAAAATAACTTGGCAAAGAAAATGATAAGATGCTCCATCCATCCTGTTAAAGCCCGTGAGATTGTTAGAGGCAAAAACACCGATTAGAGAACGTACACGATTAGGATTATCTTGTGAAAACAGCGGATGTTGCATGAGCTTTTGAACATTCTCGAGTGTTGATGTGCCAGCAACCATTGCTTGAATAGAAAACCATTTATCCATGACCAAAGGGTCATTCTGATAGCTGTTTTCAAAATCATTTAAGGCATTTTGTGCCTGCTCACTTTCATTAAAACGCTTCACGAGAACAGCGATACTCGCCATACGGTCAGTCATATTATCAGCTGTTGCATACTGTATAGCAGCTCGATTTGGATTGGCTTCAGCAATGGAAAGGTAATCCAGTATGATATTCTTTAATGCTCGCTTTCCAGCTTGTGCAGTGTTTGGTGAATAGGGCTCTTGGGTTTGCATTTGTCCATAGAATTTTGTTAAGAGCTCTTGATGAGTTTGTGCAAGTGAAACTAAAAACTGATTGCGGACATAATGAATACGATCTGGGTCAATATTTTTACCGATTGTATGAGCAAGCTCAACTTCACTAGGTAAATTTAAACAGAAGGCACGAAATTCAGGCTCTAAGGTTTCATCTGTTATAATCGTTTCAATCAGCTTTAGCAAAGCAGAAGGAAGTGTTGCTTTTTCTTGTGTTTTATCTTGAATGCTTTGAATCAAAGCTTGCGTCATTAAATGATTAAGAGATTGCCAGCGATTGATGTGATTGTCATCATGTTGTGCAAGAAAAATAAGTTCTCTTTCATTGAATGGAGTGTGTAGAATGATTGGTGCTGAAAAGTCTCGCAGCAGTGATAAAACGGGTTTTTCACGCAGTCCCTTTAATGTAAAGGTTTGGCTTTCCTTGGATAAAAGCATAACATCTGATTGAATATCTGTATCTGCTTCATAGGTGAGGTTTTCTCCATTAGGTCCTAGGAGTCCAAAAGCGATAGGGATAAACATGGGCTTTTTTGTTTTTTGTTGTGGGGTAACGGGAATATGTTGCTTTGCATGAATTGTTAAAACACCATCGCTATAATGACTATCGATTTCTACATTGGGTGTTCCTGCCTGTTCATACCATAGCATGAATTGGGAGAAGTCTTGACCAGACACTTCAGCAAAACAGGTAATAAAATCTTCAATTGTACAAGCTTGTCCATCATGACGTTGAAAATAAAGATCAGTGCCTTTACGAAAAAGAGTAGGACCTAAAATAGTCCGTATCATGCGAACAACTTCAGCACCTTTTTCATAAACAGTTGTTGTGTAAAAATTATTAATTTGGCTATATTGACGAGGACGCACAGGATGCGCAAGAGGTCCTGCATCTTCTGCAAATTGCGTTGCTTTTAATGCTTTTACATTTTCAATTCGCTGTAGGCTGCGTACATTTTGATCTGATGAAAATTCCTGATCACGATAAACAGTGAATCCTTCTTTTAAACAGAGTTGAAACCAATCGCGACAGGTAACACGATTACCGCTCCAATTATGGAAATATTCATGTGCAATGACACGTTCAACATTTCTATAATCCTGATCGGTTGCTGTTTCAGGATCGACAAGAACATATTTATCATTAAAAACGTTAAGGCCTTTGTTTTCCATTGCTCCCATATTAAAGTCGGAAACAGCAACAATATTGAAAACATCAAGATCATATTCGCGCCCAAAACATTGTTCATCCCAACGCATGGAACGTTTAAGAGCATCCATTGCATAGGTTGCGCGTTCGGTTTTTCCTTTTTCTACATAGATACCAAGCTCGATACGTCGTCCAGATACAGTTGTAAAATGGTCTTCTAACTTATCAAGATCTCCACCTACTAAAGCAAAGAGATAAGATGGTTTGGGATAAGGATCTTCCCAAATGGCAAAATGGCGATTATTTTCTAAAGTTCCTGTTTCCACCAGATTACCATTTGAAAGCAAGATTGGGATTGTTTGGGTATCTGCTTCAATTTTCACTCTATAGGTAGAAAGAACATCTGGGCGGTCGTAAAAATAAGTAATACGACGAAAACCTTCCGATTCGCATTGTGAGCAATAAACACCATTTGAAAGGTAAAGCCCCATAAGTTGGCGGTTGCTTTCAGGATTCAGTTCTGTAACCAATTTCAATGTAAAAGGAGCCGTTGGTGGCGTTGTAATTTCTAAACGTGAAGGAGTCACTTTATAAGTGTTTGGGGCTAATATCTCATCATTAATAGAAACGGAAATTAAAGTAAGATCATCACCAGAAAGAACAAGAGGTGTTAATTCTTTTGTATCGTGACGGGATTCAATAGACAATATGGCTGTAACATAGGTTTTTGTCGGTGCTAATTGGAAAGAAAGTTGTGTTTTAGGGATAACGTAAGGGGTTGGTTGGTAGTCTTCCAAACGATAAATAGATGTTATTGGCTGTTTCATAGTTTTTTCCCATTTGTATTTTAAGAGTTAAAGAAGGGTGTGTTAATTTTAGAAGCAATATAGGATTAAAGAATTACAAAAGGCTGTCGAGGCGATTTTTTACTTCTAAGAAGTCTATCCATGTAAGCTTCTTTTGACTAGGGGTTCTAAGAAGGTAAGCTGGGTGGAAAGTTGGCATAACAGGTATTTTTATATTATCCTTGCTTTCATAGATATGCCATTTCCCTCTTGTTCGGATAATCCCATTTTGAGATCCAGTAAGAAACTGTGCAGCAACGCCTCCTAGTGCTATAAGAACACGAGGACGCGCTAAATAAATGTGCCGTTCAATAAAAGGGCGGCACAAGGCAACTTCTCTTGGTGTTGGTGTACGATTTCCTGGCGGACGCCAAGGAATAGTGTTGGCAATGTAAACATTATTTCTTGTTAAGCCAATTGATGCGAGGATTTTATTAAGCAACATCCCAGCTTTTCCCACAAAAGGAATTCCTTGTATATCCTCGTCTCGTCCTGGTGCTTCGCCTATAAGCATCAGGGGGCTTCCTGCTGTTCCATCTGAAAAACAGGTATTTTTTGCTGTCAATTTTAATGAACAGCCATTAAATGCAAGGAGAGCAGATTTTAATTCATCAAGTGTCTTTGCACTTTTTGCACTCTCTATAGCTGTGGATTCATTTTGTATAGTCCTAGAGTTATGCAGCTGATGATGATCTAATTTTACGGTTGGAGATGTTTTGGGAGATGCTTGTTGATTATGAGAAATGTTCACGACAGATATTAATTTTCTCTCTGAACAAGCAGACTGCTTAAAACGATCAATAGGGAAATCCGTCAGAACGGCATCCGCACCACTTTCTTTATAAAAGTTTAAGAGTTCTTCATAGGAAATTGAGCACGGCGTTTGATTTAACATTTTACTTTTTCTAATGATCTAGCGATTATAGATCAAACAAAATTATCCTTCAAGTTTTATTAAATGTATTCGCTAGCCATTAATGTATAAGAACGCTGATAGGATTCTCTCTTTTCACAAAAAAGGCAAATCGTAAAATGCGAATGTTCGCGATTATATACATCTTTAAATGTACAATTTGTTTAAATTGCGCTATTTCAACTTTTTAAACAGACTAAACGCATTCATAATAAAAGATTTTTTTACTGAATGCAAGTGGTGTGATAATATTTGTTATCATTATATTATATATTTAATACTTAATGAAAGTTACTTTTGTAGTATTTTATTTATAAAATAAAGTATAAATTTTTATTATTATATTTAATATTTTTAATAAAAGTTATTAAAAAAATATAATAATATGAAATATATAAATATTACTTTTATATGAGAAAATACTAAGACGTTATAAACTATTTTTACAATGGGTTAAAAGCAATGTGTGGATATATTCTTTTGCTTTTTTTACCGCTGAAATGAGAGGTTCATTTAATGCTAAATGCGCTGCAATAGCGCTTGAGAGAATGCAACCTGTTCCTCGCATTGTTCCTTTTAAACGTGGAGTAGAGATATTTATGACTTCAGTTTTGTCAATGAAGCTATCAATTGCAAGAGGCCCCTCTGCATGTCCCCCTTTTACTAAAATAGAGCGAGCTCCCAATGACAAAAGTTTTTTTGCTTGTTGTATTGCTTGCTTATCATGAGATGCCAATGGACTTTGGCTAAGAAGAGCGAGTTCTTCTCTATTCGGTGTTAAAAGATCAACATGAGGAAGCAGTTTATCGATCATCGTGTCGATGATTGTTTCCGTTATTAGTTTTCCTCCTGATGAAGCGACAAGTACAGGGTCCCAAATAACTGGAACATGGGGATAGTCTTTGAGTACGTTACAGATTGCTGCTATAATTGCTTTTGTCCCCGTCATACCGATTTTTATTGCGCTTATTGGATTTGCTTCTAGGGCAGCACGCATTTGCGCAGCGACGAGGTCTCCACGCATTGGAATGATTTCGACAACGCGATTATCATCTTGTACGTTAACACAAGTAATTGCTAAATTTGCTTTTATTTGAAAATGCGCAGAGGTTTCTATATCACGAACAATACCAGCACCTCCTGTTGGATCAGTGCCCGCAACAATAAGAATGGAAGGTATCAACGCCATGTTTGTGTCACTTTTATCCACTGTTGTACACGCTCTTCAGGTTTTTTATGGAGGATAATATCAGTCACAACAGCAGCACTATTTGCTCCTGCTTTTAAAACACCAACTGCGCGTTCTGGTGTTAAACCACCAATACCCACCAAAGGTAAAGCACCAATCCGCTTTCTCCATTGTTTGATTTTCTCTAGTCCTTGCGGCATCCATTTCATTTTTTTTAAGATTGTCGGATAAATAGGACCAAGTGCAATATACTCAGGATTAGCAGAGAGTGCGGTATCCAATTCATGTTCATCATGTGTACTAAGACCAACTTTTATATCACTTTTACGAATTGCGTGAAGATCAGCATTGCTCAGGTCTTCTTGTCCCAGATGAATAAAATTGCACTTTTCATCAATTGCTATTTCCCAATGATCATTAATAATTAATTGTGCTCCCAATTTATTGCATATGTTTTTTGCACGCTTGATATGTTGACGGATTAGTTGTTGATTTTCATGTTTCATACGCAATTGTACGAGCTTGATACCAAGAGGAAGCAAACGTTCAATCCAATCAGCGTTATCAACGATGAGGTAAAATGGATCCAGTTTCATGAAAATACTGCTTTTCCAATGATTGGCGTTGAAGGGACTGCTACACTGCGTGCTTCGATCATGCCAGCTTTATATCCCATACGTCCTGCTTGAACAGCTTTAGAAAATGCTTCAGCCATTAAGACAGGATCACCTGCTTTAGCAACTGCGGTATTAAGCAGTACTGCATCATAACCGAGTTCCATCGCAATAGCGGCATGTGATGGGCGTCCAATGCCGGCATCAATAACAAGAGTAGCATCAGGAAGATAAGCACGGATAGAACGCAATCCATCAGTATTATGAGGTCCTTTGGCAGAACCAATAGGAGCACACCAAGGCATAATAACACGGCAACCAATGTCAAAAAGTTTTTCAGCAACAATGAGATCATCCGTTGTATAGGCAAAAATTTTGAAACCTTCATTGTTTAAAATTTGAGCTGCTTCGATTAAGGAAAAAATATTTGGCTGTAAGGTGTCTGAATTACCGATAATTTCGAGTTTAATCCAAGCTGTTTTAAAAAGATCTCTTGCTAATTGGGCTGTGGTTACGGCCTCTTTAACAGTATAACAACCAGCAGTATTAGGAAGCACTGTTACCCCAAGTTCTTGAAGAAATTTCCAAAATTGTCCACCTTGTTTTCCACCTGCAGTTTCACGGCGCAAGGAAACAGTTACAATTTCCGTATTCGATTTATGAATAGCATCACGAAGGATTGCTGGTGAAGGATATTGCGCTGTACCTAATAGAAGACGGGAAGAGAATTGTCGTCCATAAAGATTCAGCATAATTTTAGCCTCCTTGCATTGGGCTTAAAATTTCAATTTTATCTCCTTCATGCAAGACAAATTGGCTTCGTGCATCTATGGGAACAACTTCAGCGTTAACAGCAGTTGCAAGCCAATTTCCTTCATACTCCAATTCTTCAAGCAAGAGACCGAGAGTCATAACTTCTGTTTGGACTGTTTCACCATTAACAAATATTTGCATGTTTTATTCCAATGCCAATTCCATTGCTCGTTTTGCCATTTCTGGAGACAACAGAAAACCATGTCTATAAAATCCATTAATAGAAATAAAGTTACCATCTTTATGCACAGAAGGGAAGTTATTAGGATAACATGGACGAACACCAACGCCAGATTCAATAATTTCTGCTTCAGCAAAAGCAGGATGTAAAGTATAAGCCGCGTTGAGCAGTTCCATCATTGATCTTACAGAGATTGCACCATCAAAGTCACTTTCAATCATCGTTGCACCAATCATAAAAATATTATCTTGTCGAGGTACAATGTAGAGAGGAAACCGTGGGTGAAGAAGACGAATTGGACGCGAAATTTTAATATCGGTGCAGCGCACGAGAAGCATTTCGCCGCGTACGCCCCGTATATTTTTATCTTTTCCTAAACGTGCTATTCCTGTCGCATCAATAACAATATCAAAATTTTTTTCAGCTATTTCTACATCAACAAAACAGGCTCCATTGTTGAGAAGCTTTTCTTTTAAAGTCATAAGTGCTTTGCGAGGATCAATATGGGCTTCATTTTCATAAAAGAGTGCACAGTTAAAACGTTCCGCAAGATCTGGTTCAAGATGAGCTATTTCTGTATTATCTACGGTTTTGTGATTATGCGTACGCACAGAAAATCGTTCAAGCTCTCCTCTATCTCGTGTAGGTGCAACCACTAAAGTGCCTTTTTGTATGACAAGGTTTGGGAGCGTTTTACGCCACCATTGTATAGCTTGTACACCAAGATCTTCAACAATTTGTTCTGCACTTTCCCTTTCACAGTAAGGTGCAAGCATTCCTCCTGCATACCAACTAGCACTTCCTATAGGTGAATGAGGGGGGGCCGATACAGTAACAGAAGCACCTTTTTGCTGTAACATAAAGGCAACTGTTAAGCCGCCTACACCTGCACCTTTGATAAGAATGTTCTTCAACTATTTACTTTCTTTTTTTGAGGAGGAACAATTTCCATATAAAGGTCACCATTTTTCTGATATTTTTCGGCCATGGCGATCATACCTTCCCCTTTTGTTTTTCTTATTGCGGCTGCCTCACGAATATCATGGGAAATACGCATAGAACAGAACTTTGGTCCACACATGGAACAAAAATGCACCAATTTATGGGCTTCTTTAGGCATTGTCTCATCATGAAAGGCACAGGCTGTTTCTGGATCAAGAGAAAGGTTAAATTGATCATGCCATCTAAAATCAAATCGTGCACGCGAAAGAGCATTATCGCGCAATTGTGCTCTAGGCAAACCTTTGGCAAGGTCTGCGGCATGAGCAGCAATTTTATAAGTAATCACACCAGTTTTTACGTCATTCCTATCGGGCAGTCCTAGGTGTTCTTTAGGTGTTACATAACACAACATAGCAGTTCCAAACCATCCAATCATAGCGGCACCAATTGCTGATGTAATATGGTCATAACCAGGAGCAATGTCTGTTGTAAGAGGTCCCAAAGTATAAAAAGGCGCCTCATGACAAAGATCTAATTGTTGCTCCATATTTTCTTTAATTTTGTGCATTGGGACATGCCCAGGGCCTTCAATCATAACCTGTACATCTTTTTTCCAAGCAATTTTTGTCAATTCTCCCAAGGTTTTAAGCTCTGCAAATTGGGCTTCATCATTGGCATCGGCAATAGAGCCAGGGCGTAACCCATCTCCTAATGAAAGAGAGATATCATATGTTTTTGCAATATCACAAATTTCATCAAAATGTTCATAGAGAAAGCTTTCTTTGTGATGATGGAGACACCATTTTGCCATAATAGAACCGCCTCGTGAAACAATACCTGTTACACGATCAATGGTCATAGGAATAAATGGTAATCTTAATCCTGCGTGAATGGTAAAATAATCAACACCTTGCTCTGCTTGCTCAATAAGGGTATCACGGAAAATATCCCATGTTAAGTTTTCGGCAATACCCTGTACTTTTTCGAGTGCTTGATACAGAGGAACAGTCCCGATGGGCACAGGAGAATTTCGAATAATCCATTCACGAATATTGTGAATATTTCGACCTGTAGAAAGATCCATAACTGTATCTGCTCCCCAGCGAATGGCCCAAACCATTTTATCAACTTCTTCTTCCATAGATGAAGTTACTGCTGAATTGCCAATATTAGCATTAATTTTAACACGAAAATTACGCCCAATAATCATGGGTTCGCACTCTGGATGATTAATGTTTTGTGGAATAATGGCGCGTCCACAAGCAATTTCATTGCGCACAAATTCCGCAGTATAAATTTCTGGTATTGATCCAGCAAATGTTTCATTTGATGGTACATTCTGCCGTTCTTTTACTACTAATCCTTCATTTTCTCGTATAGCCACATATTCCATTTCTTCGGTAATAATGCCTGCGCGTGCGTAAGCCATTTGTGTAATTGCTTTGCCATTTTTTGCTCGTAAAATAGAACGTTTTTGCTTAAAGGCTGGAGTAAGGTTTTTATCAGAAGTCAATCCATTATCTTCAGGTTTAACTAATCGTGCAGGATAAGTTTCAGTATCATCCCGCTTAGAGAGCCAAGGCAAGCTAATTGCTGGCAGGCCTTTTGTAATATCAATGATCATATCTTTATCTGTGTAGGGGCCAGAAGTATCGTAGACGTTTAAAGGTTTTTCACCACTGCCATCAGCCAGTGAAATTTCACGCAATGGTACGCGCACATCAGAAAAGAGAAGGCTCTGTTGATAAATTTTGCGTGAAGCGGGAAAGGGGCTACAACTGATTGATGGAGTATTTTTCTGCACAAACTTTTTCCTTATAGACACGGAGTTCAAAAATAGGTTGCGATGTTAATGGAGTTACGATGTTAATGGAGGTGTATTCAAATTATCAATCACGAGCATTCAGATGAATAGAGATAGTATTGCTTTGTAGCAAAGAAAACCCAATACAGCTCAAGAAAAGTTATTTTGAAAAACTGATACAATATCTATTCTAATATTTGCATGCCTCCTCCCACTTGAAGTATTTTTGTTAATACGAATATGGTTGGCTTAAATATCTATATTGTCAATCATAAAAATATATTTTAAACGATTTTGGTGTGTTTTTAAGAGTGAAAATAGATATTATGAAGTGATAAACTATGATATTGAAGCTTTTATAAACCAGAATAAAGTTAAAAACGGATTATCAGGGAAAAGTAGATAGTTTATGGCTCTGATTGAGATTTTTTTCATATTAAAATAATAACTCAGAATACCATAAGATCCTCTCATCATATATCTTTTCGTATAAAAACACTTCCTTGCACGTCATAAGTGGGAGCGTATGGGGCAAAGCACTTGAAGAAAGGAAGCCAAATGTCATTTAATGAACATTCTAAGAGTGAGGCTGTCAAAACGTGGGGGCCAACAAAATGTATGATGGGTTCCTCTTGTATCTTCAAAAGCTTGAAGCTGATGATCTATAATGGCTTGCTATTGTATCATTGACGTGCGCTGTCGTAAAATGAAAGGAGTATATTTTGAGCAATATTTCTTAAAAAGTGCGTAATATGCAATATCATTATATTTTGTTTGGGGCATTCTATTCTTCATGAGGGGGATGTTCCCATTAAGAATGCGATAAACAAAAGCGGGAAACAATACCTAATCTTTATTATTAAAAATAATATTGTCTTGAATTAAGAAGAACACCAATAATTGCAAGATGTTGTTTAGAATGATTTATTGTTCTTGCAAAAAAAATATACATATAATAATATATAGAGGGAGATGTGCTAAGTGTGGGAGGGGAAAAGTTGGTTATGGGGCGTTTAATAAACAAGGATATTGTTCATAAAAATTGGGGGAGGGGCTGGGTTATGCTTTTTAATTTTTGCCGGATCGGATACAACCTTCAAATTTTGTGAAGGTGTGTGATATTTAATATTTCAAAGTATTTTATTTCCAGTTTAATGAAAGTGTGGAGCAAATGTCCATATTGAATATATTCTCTGTGATACATTTAGATTGAACAAAAGCTTATTCAAAAAAAACATTGGTGCTAATCTTGTGACACAATTTCAGAAATCAATTGAATAAAATAGAACAAAGTATCTGCATGTGAATAAAAACATAATGAAGCATGCAAAAAAATTGAAGCTAATTTTTAAAGTTTTAATACAAATGATAGCCAAAAGATAGAATTTCTTTGTTTAAAATATATGGTATAAAATATCGACGAGATAGATTTAAACTATTGAAAAAAATAAAAAAAGATAATGTTTAAGTCAGAAACTTTCTATGTGGATGATAAGTTATTACATTCAGTAATGGTTATATGAAATCCATAATAAGGAAAAATTTGAATAGTATTTATAAATTTTGCAACAAGATGCAAGATTTAAAAAATAATTATATAACAACAGCAAAGCAACAAAACAAGATATTAAGTAACATCAGATGAGGTGGTTACATTATACATTAGAAGAGAAAGCATTAATACTAATGTTATGAAAAGCGTCTGGTGAATTTAGGTTATAAAATTGGAAGGAGTGAAGAGAGATAAAATGCGTAAATAAGGATGGTGCAGTGGTTATGATGTACCAATCAACAGCGGCAGCACATTTTAGTGCACAGAACGAGAAGTTGTTAGAAAAACTATGAAAATAATGGGGGATTTAAAATGTCTAATATCTATGATTGGTCTCTAAAGGCTGATGAAAATGCTTATTCAGATAGTATCATTAATTGGGCAGAAGGACAGCCGCCTAGTTCTGTTAATGATAGTGCACGGGCGATGATGCAGCGCGTGCGCGAATATCTTGCAGATAATGGTGGATCTATTAATTCAAGCTTTATAGTAAATTTGGAAGATAAAACAACATTAATTACCTTAAAGACAGTTTCGCCTATAAAGAAATACAACAATGATATCGTCATACGTTTTAAAGCTTGTGGTGTAAATATTGGCGTGACAACAATAACTGTTAATAATATAGGAGAAAAGCTTATCTATAAAGCCACTGATGCGGGGGTTATACCATTAGAAGGTGGAGAATTTCAAACAGATGGCATTTATGAAATGGTATACAATAATGGTGTTTTAATAAAAGAGCATGAGGGTTGGTATTTATTAAACCCTACACCACCAAAGATAGAAAGTTTCCCCTCTGGATTCATTGCAACATTTGCTATGCAAAATGTGCCAAATGGTTGGCTTTTATGTGATGGTAAGGCCTATAAGCGTGAAGATTATCCGCAGTTATTCGAGGCAATAGGTGATAAATGGGGAAAAGACAGCAATAAAACTTTTAAAGTTCCTGATTTTAGAGGCATGTTTTTACGCGGCTTTGATAATGGTCGGGGTTTAGATGGTGGTAGAAAGTTTGCAGATGAACAACGAGATAGCATAAAATCACATACGCATATTGGGAGTATTGAAAACGCAGGCGAGCATGCGCATAATTTTGAGTATCAAGGGGTAGGATGGCCCGTTGGTGATATTGGGAGACTCCCGAATCATTATACTTATAATGCGACCCTGAAAGGGAGAACAGCTTCTGCTGGTGCACATACACACAAGGTAACTCTTTCCCATACGGGTGAGGCAGAAACGCGCCCTGTTAATACAACCGTTGTCTATGCTATAAAATCATGAGTATGTTTAAGTAATAATAATAATCTATACACCTTGATAATTTTGTTAACGCGGAGCAATTCCGCGTTATTTTTTATGCATATGAAAAGGAAATCTATATTGTTAATAGGATACTTGAGAGAGTCAAAAAACAATTTAAAAATGATTGAAAGAAAGAGTTAAGGATATAATTTATTTTATAATTATATGATAACATAGGGAAAATATGTAAAAATCATTTAAACTGTACCGTGAAGTGATCTAGAGATACATTTTTTCATAAGGTGTTTTGATAGGGGGTAAGGTGATAAAATTATTCAACCTGAGGCATAAATAAAGTACAATATTTTAACGTTTTTTTGTGCAAAAACAGCATACCTCCGTATGAGTTAATTCATCTTATAAAGATATCTCTCACCTTGTTGTCGATTTCATTTCTTTGCATTGCCATGGTGGAGGCTTTATCTGTAAATGATAGTACCTCTTTGAGTGGAATCATCGTTATGCTTGTGAAGCAGCAGACAAACGCTATTTCTATACTCTCTCCTCATCCCTATATTCCGTATTGTTTTTGCATTAGGGGGCTTACAAGAAGCGTTATTGAGTTTATTTTAAAGTTTTTATTCAATAGGTTAATTCTTTATGATATGCCAATAAACAATTTTTTAATAGAGAGAGAAAAGTAAAAAATATTAGTATAAATTAATATTTATTTATAAAAAAAGCTAAATTATATGTATTATAAAGAAAACATTACCATTAAAGCTACAAATAAATCTTTTATGGAGGGGAGAAAGGTACTTGATTTCTATATAGTCCTTAGAAGATATAAATAATACAGCCGTTATTATAACAAAGGCATTTGTATGTATTTCTTGAATCATTTTTATAAAGATAAAAGTAATAGAAAGAGTGGGAAAACGCATATTTATGTTGTATAAATTCGTATTATCTAAAAATTTGATAACAAAACAAAACTTCACATGTTTTTAGTTACGTAAAATCTTGAAAGATTTTAAACTGGTATTTTTTTCAAAAAATATCTTTAGGGTAATTGGTCTTCTTTTTTTATGATAGATGACAAAAAGGAATTCATATAAAAATAAAAAAGATTCTTGAATATTTGCGTGTTTTATTTTGCTATGGACTTTAGTTTTTAGATTGAAGCCGATAGCTTAGAGATCTAATTTCATAGGAGGATGTCGTTTGAGGGAGTATAAAAGGGATATCTTCTTTAGGTAATTCAGAAACGTTTAAAGAACAATGATAAACATTGCGGAGATTTTGTGTTGTCAAAACATTAGTTGCATTTCCTTCGCAATAAATCTCACCTTCCTTGAGCAAGATCATGTTATCTGCATAATGTGCCGCGAGATTGAGGTCATGAAGAACAGCAAGAACGCCGCCACCAGAATAAGCAAATTGTTTAGCAATATCCATAACGATGATTTGATGTTGAATATCGAGGCTAGCAATAGGTTCATCTAATATCATCCAGCGAGGAATCCCATTATGAACAGGTTTCCAGACTTGGCAAAGTACACGGGCAAGTTGTACTCTAGCTTGTTCTCCGCCTGATAATTGGTGATAATACAGGTTGCCATAATCAGAAAGGTCAACGCACTCTAAAGCTTTCTGGATAAGATTTTGCAATTCGGCTTTGGCAATGCTAAATTGGTTTACAGAAAGGCCAAGCCCTACAACTTCATGGACTAAGAATGGAAATACGAGCGTTGTTGATTGTGGTAGTACAGCGCGCATTTTTGCCATTACATGAGTTTTTGTTTGGCATACATTATAACCATTTAAGGTTATTTTTCCACTGTAAGGAATTTCACCACTCAGAGCTTTGATAAAAGTACTTTTTCCTGATCCATTAGGACCAATAATAATGGTAAAAGCACCACTTTTAGCTTGAAGATTAATGTGTTTAAGAATCTGCTTCTTTCCGCGCTGAACACAAATATTTGTCGCTTCAATCATGAAAAGTCTGTTCCTCGTTTGCATATAAGGATCCATAGAAAGAAAGGTGCACCAAAAAGTGCTGTTACAATCCCAATCGGCAATTCTGCGGGGGCAACAATTAAGCGTGCAAACATATCAGCAAAAATAAGTAATGCTGCTCCCAAGAGAGCAGAGCAAGGAATGAGATAGCGATGATCAGGACCAATGAGTTGACGTAAAATATGAGGAACAATAATACCAATAAAACCAATACCACCACTGACAGCAACAGCACTACCGCACATAAGAGCAACAAGGGGAATAGCAATATTTTTGACGCGTTGAATATGGAAACCAATATGGACAGCAACAGCTTCTCCAAGAGCAAGGGCATTAAGTGCTCGTGATAAAAAGGGAGAGAAAAGAAGACCAATAACGATAAAAGGGAGAACGAGCCATACTTTCAACCATGTAGCGCCCGCAAGAGAGCCCAGACTCCAAAAAGTGATATCACGCAGTTGTTGGTCATTTGCGACAAAAATCAATGTTCCGACAACAGCACTGCTTAATGCACCAAGAGCAATACCAGCAAGCAGCATGGTTGCAATAGAGGTAAAGCTGTTATGCGTTGCTATTATGTAGAGAATAATCGTTGATAAAAGTCCACCAAAAAAAGCACCTATGATAACTTTATAAGGCTCTAGAAAAGGTGCAAAAGAAACAGGAAAAGCAATGCCGACAACAATTGCTAAGACTGCTCCAAGTCCAGCACCTGCTGATACACCTACAATTCCGGGATCTGCAAGAGGATTACGAAAAAGCCCTTGCATAAGAACACCGGAGACAGCTAAAGCTGCTCCAATCAATAATCCCAAGATAACACGGGGAAGCCTTATGTCGATGAGCACGAGGTAATCACGCGTTTTACTACTTACCGAAAAATCTTGTGTAAGCATCACATGGAGGAGATCAACGGAAGAAACCTTTGCTGCACCATTCAAGAGCCCACCAAAAATACTGAAAATAAGGAATATTATTAAGCTTAATAATAAAATTTTTCCCTGCTTTGAACGGTTTATTTTTTTACCTTCTTTTTCTTTAGGTAAATGCATCTTGGATGTACCGTCTACCATTTTTATCAGCTCTTACCGTTTTGATGTGCACCATAAAGTATCTCAATAAGCTCTCTTGATGCGTCTGCAGTACGTGGACCAAATCCCAAAAAATACATAGCATCCATCTGTTTTATGGCATGATTTTTCGCTGCAGTTGTTGCTTGAACTGCCGGTATGGCTAAAATCTTATCAATGCTGGTTGATCTTGCACCATGTTTTACAAGCAAAATAACATCAGGATCTGATTTCAATAATGCTTCGCCGTTGAGAAGTTTATATCCTTTATAATCGGTGATAGCATTGATAGCGCCTGAAAGTTTGATCATACTATCAGCTGCAGTACCTGTTCCAGATGCCATGACGCGTCCATTTTGCACAGAGAAAACAAAAAGAACACGCTTTGGTGTTGTTACTTTCGCCAAACGCGCATCGTTGTCTAAAAAATTACGCTTCAATTTCTCAATTAACGCCGCGGCTTGCACTTCCCGATGAATGGCTTGACCAACGAGGCGAATCTTTTCTATCACATTTTCACGGGAGTAGTCTTCTGGTATGATCACCAGAGGTATTGATGTTTTTTTGAGAATATCAATTGTTGAAGCGGGACCACTTCCTTCAACAAGCAATATACCCTCTGGAGCAAGTGATAAAACCCCCTCAGGTGAAAGAGCACGCATATATCCAAGCACAGGAAGCTTGAGCGCTTCTTGTGGGTAGACGCTTGTACTATCACGGGCGACAAGTTGATCTTGGGCTCCCAATGCATAGACAATTTCTGTAAGTGCTCCGCCGATAGAAACAATTCGAGCATTTTCAGGAAAACGCGTTGCAGGTTCAGCAATTACTTGTTTAGAAAAACAAGTAAGAGAGAGCAGTAAACACGTAAGAAAAAGGTTTGATAACCTATGTAAAAGAGATATGAACATGTCTAACCTTATCTTATCTTAGTTACTGCTGTTTTCTTGGCATGATGGCAAACTATTCAATAAAGAACGCCAATCTTCACGTTCTTTTTGACCCTCCTTGCGTACGCCAAAAAATTGAATAACCATCTCATCATCTTTATCGAAAACTTCAAGTGAACTGACATAACCATCACGGGTAGGTTTGCGAACATGCCATACTCTAGCAATCCCAGACGTGAGTAAATGAAGGTCAAATCTTGGATCAAGAACATTAAGCCAAGGTCCCATTTGCTTAATATTTTTTACAGTCCCACTAAAAATTTGAATACACCCTTTATTCCCAACAAAACACATGATTGGCAGTTCTTGTTGTGCGACTTGGTTAAGCATTATTTCAACAGCATTTACCTGTAATTCATCGGCAAATTCATTACCAACATATTTTACAGCATGATGTCGATTAATTTTAAATTCGGAAATAATTTTGTGAAGTTGGTGTACATCTGTCATTTTCCGCCAACGATCCCGAAAACTCTCAATATCCAATTCTGTTATGTCACATTGGGCTGGGAGAGAAACGGGAAGAATGTTAAGAACAGGAGACTGATCTTCAAGAAGGAGCTTTTCAACAAGTTCATTCCACTCTTCCATATTTGTCATATCTTTAGAATAGACCTTTAAAATAGCAACGCCATGTTGATCAAAGAATTGCAGACTTTTTGTAGGTTTTCCAAGAATAACGACATCATATTCAAAACCGAACTTCCATTGTTTTGTAAAAATACGCAAATCAATTTCACCAAGTGTGATAGGAATATGTTCGTTTTGAACAATTTTTTCAAAGCGTCCCGTTATTTCGTGAACAGCATATTCATTGCGAGTTAAGACCATGACGGTTCCAAGTCGAGGTGCATTTTCCAAGAGAGTAGCAACATCAGTTTGTAGCCTTTTTGCTTTTCCAATGGTACAATAAGCCGCAATAAGCTCCGCTTCAGATATACCAATCGAAACCGCAAAATCGCGGTTTCGCATTTCTTTTTTTTCTTCACGCAAACGAAGAATCATTTCAGCTGTATGTGCCATGAATTTACCTTATGTTACTTAACTCAAAAACTAACTTTCAAATTTTACAATTCCAAGGCAATAAATTAAATTCTTTTAAGAGTTCAATCTATCACAAAATAACACTCTATCGCCAACAGCTGAGCAATCAAAAAACGATAAAACAGAAAGAATTAAAACTTTTCTACCAAATCTTTGTAATTTTAAAGATGTTGAAAATAGAAACACAATAATTAATCCTTTTATCAATACGATTTTATTGACCGAATAATTAACAGAAGTGACTAAAACTTTTGTACAAACGACACCTTAAAGTTACGACTAGGCTGGCTATAATAATCTTTTGGTGTTGAACTTTTACCTGAAGGAAGTTCAGATACATTCCAATATTTTGTATTGAAAAGATTATAAACACCGGCTCTTAGAATAGGTCCCGTTTCACCGAATGGTTTCCACCACCCTGTCATATCAACGACATGATATCCTGGAATTTTTTGGTAATCAGATTCTCCGGCTACTTTGTCACGTTTAGCTGCCAAAGTAAGGATAATATCGCTTCCCCAAACCTCTTTTGCATATCCTAATCCGATAACTGCTTTCAAAGGAGGAATTGAGTTAAGATACTCCTTTTTATCAAGATCTTTTCCTTGTGAATAAGCAAGAGCAACATTGCTATGAAAACCATTTTTAAGAACTAAATGGGCTTTTGTCTCAACACCAAAAATTTGCACGTGAAAACGATTCATGTAATGCCGACGCGCAAATCTAAATTCCTCTGATGGCCCTCTATCCTCAGTATCTATGAAATTCTTATATTTATTGAAAAAGGCATTGAAGGAACCACCGAAATTTACATTTCCATACCGTAGACCAACATCATACCCATTGCTTGTTTCTGGTTGAAGATCAGGATTCCCTTTCACGTAATAAGCAGAAGGTTTGATATAAGAGACGTAAAGTTCTGAAATACGTGGTGCACGAAAAGCCTGTGCCCACTGAGCATAGAGCGTTACTTGATTACGAACATCCCACTCCACGCGTAATTTAGGAGAAAAGCGTGAACCATTTCTTTCTGGAGGGAATTTATCAGAAATCAGTGCTTTCTCATAAGAAGGTGTTTTCTGAGGAACATATTTGTACCAATCATACCGGATTCCCGGTGTTATACGAAAACGATCATCAACCAACCCAATTTCATCTTCAAAAACAAAACCTAAATTGTAACCATTTGTGTCTGGTGAATCTGATCGATTAGCAGGAACAAAAAGACATCCCCGAGCGTATTCTTTTATATGACAATTGTCTTTACCTAACAAATAGTGATGAAATTTAGATGACGAAACATTCATTACAAACTTTAACGTATGGTTTATAGTGCCAAAATCCACTTTTTTAAGGGCATCAGCATTGAAACCATAATTGATATTACGCAAGAAATTATCTCTCAAATAATCCCCTTTGGGAGCTGAAACACGAACGCCTGTCATAACGTAACGACTTGATTGCCTTTGCCAATAAAGCTGCCCATTAAACGCATCAAGAACTGCATCACCATTACCATTATAATTATAAGAAAGAGAAAAGCGCTCACGAAGTTTATTATCCTGCTCATAAACGGAACCTGGAGCGTATCTTTTAGACGAATTTAATTCATGTGTGTTACTATTATGACCAAAACGCTCTGCGGTAAAACCAAGGCGGTGATTATCACTCAAATATTGATGAATTTTAAAAAGCAAGTTATTTTTATCAAAGTGAGAAGGGTTTTTGCGCGTGCGTTCCTCATACCCTTCTACTGTTCCCATATTTTTGCGCTCATGACCTTCTACATAAGATCCTTGAAAAAGTAAAAATGTCTGGTAATTACGCACAGCAAAAGCTTGATCGATGCGCCAGCTGTTATCAACAGAATTATAACCACCTTTTATAAGGCTTCCCCAATTCTTTTCTTCCACGATCAGGTCTTCAGGATCAAGGGTACGCAACGCAATGATTCCCCCTAAGGCGCCAGAACCATAAAGACTAGAATCTGATCCTTGAATAGTATCAAACGTAGAAAGAGCATTGAAATCAAAAGTTGTGTTTCCACCTCCACCACGGAATATATCATTAAACCATGGAAGAGAAATACCATCCATTGTCATAAGAACACGGTTTGCATCTAAACCCCGAATAACGAAACTGTTATTTTCTGAGTTATAGGATACGGAAGGATTAAGACGACTCACATCATAAACATCAGTTATTTGTCTTTCATCAATATTCTTGTTGGTCTTACGATCAGTCAGAATGGTTATTGAATTTGAAGCATCTTCTATTTTTTTTCCTTTAATAAGGATTGGTTTAAGTTCAGTGACAGCACTTCCATCTTTATTTTGTGCAAAAACAAATGAAGGTATACAGACCGATAATGCACTTAAAATTACACAGCTTTTATAGATATTTTTTCGTCTTATTTGCATAACACATCATAACCCTTTTAAACATCCCCTCTCTGTTTTGAAATTTTTTTAATACAAAAAGGCTGGACTCACTGATTAAAACTTGCCAGCCAAGCAGGAATGATTTTGACAACGGCACAAAATCATTAGAAGACCATATTAAACATGACAAAATCAGTCAAGAAAAAAGTTGCAATTTCAAAATAGCCTGTTTTAATGAGATTGAACACCAATATTAAGCTTAAAATAGTGGCAGAAGAAACGATGAATTTTGCAAATACGAAACAATTATTAACTCTTTGGATTGGTGCATTTATTGGGGCTTTCTTTTTGCATGTATTATTGGCAGCACAGTTTTATTTTCAAAGTACTGGTATAAGTAATGGTTTGCTCTCGTCGGAGATTATGCTGACTTTTATGCAAGAAACTGTATATCCGGATGTTGATACAGACTTGCCAGATATTCATAGAGAGTTGGATATTAATACAGAGCAAGAAGTATTACAGTCTGATCTCCTAGAGCAGGAGTCAGAAGGATTGGAATCCGTGGATGAAGTTCAATCGGAAGAACCTCAGCATATAGTAGAACAAGATGACTTAAAGCCTTTGGAAGAACCCCTACCTCAAAAAGTGGAGCATAAAGCGTTTATCAAAAAAACAATACCGATGCCAAAGGCTGTAGTAAAGCGCTCCAATGCAAAGGCGGTACGTTCTTCTTCCATCAACAAGGGCGGCGGGACAGCAGGGCTTGAAGATATGTTGTTAATGGAGTGGTTAGCAAAGGTACAGTCACAATTAGAAAGACAAAAAAATTATATTGTGGGACAGCGCACCAATCGTACAAAAGGAACGGTGAAGTTAGAATTTATGGTGCATGAGCAGGGGAGTATTTTTTCTAGTCGTGTAGTAGTCTCTGCTGGTGACCCGGAACTTGATCGATTAGCGATGGCAGCCCTTCGACGCGTTGGTTCTTTTCCACCACCACCACCATCAAAAGTGAATAAAACAATTAGAGTATCCCTAATATTTAGCTGATTTTTATGCGGGGCGCTTTCTTATAATATATTGATTTATAATGATTGTTTATAATTTTAATGAAAGTTCAAATATAATTTATTCGAATTTTTTTGATGTTGAATCAATCAAAACCATCCGCTTACTTATGATACAAGTTGAGGAGGAGCATGGATAAAAAACTTCTAAAAAGCAGTGAATATACTTCTTATGAGTGCTCTAAATGAAAGGGCTTTTGCAACATTGGGAGTTAAGGGATGATAGAGCTATAGCTTTTATTAATTAAAGGTTAATCGTGTCTAATCGATTTTTATACCATTCGTGAGAGGATTTTCGTAAGTACTTTTCAGATACACCGTTGTGAAATGGACTTAGAAACATTAAAATAAAAGAGGAATTATAAATAAGAAAAACATACTATTTTGGGATGCTCTGTTTTGTGTGAAGGATGTGAGCTTATATGTAAAAATGAGAAAAAAAAGCAAAGTTTCATCTTCATCATTAAAAGATATTGACATATTTTAAAGTCGTAGAACCGAATGAAAGGGAAGGGGCAGAAGAGAATTGTTTGTCTTTAAGGCTTTCTAACTCAATGAGTCTGTCTTTCTGTTATCAGAGATAATCCAAACGATATATATAATAACGTGCTCTTATTTGGTATAGAAATGTTATAAGCAGGAAAAATAGTCTTAAAAGATGCTGTTTCACAAGATTTGAATATTGACTAATAAGCAACAGTAAAAGGATGAGCTATTTGTTTCACTCTTCTCTTATATTTGTAATCTCTATGATATTGTCGTCTATGTTGAGAAGAAATGAATTATTTGTACTACCTGTTGATTTATAATGATAATTCATCATTTCGAATTTATTAATACTGAATCAATTAAAATTACTTTCTTATACGTCCTAAGAAAGTGGGTATGGTACTATTTAAAAAGGAATAAAAACACTTCTTATCAACGCTTTCAAATGCTATTTGGGAAGTTAAGGCATATTATTTCCGTCGACCAGAAAGCAAGTCGGTTTTTATATCTATTTTCCCAGTGAGTCTTGCTTTGTAGACACCATAATTTTCCATGACACGCATCACGTAATTACGTGTTTCTGTATAAGGAATACGTTCAATCCAATCAATGACGTTATCGAGAGATTGACCTCGAGGATCGCCATAACGTTTTATCCATTCATTGACTCGACGGGGACCCGCATTATAGCCAATAAGAGTTAGTATATAGGATCCATTAAAACGTTCTAATTGTTCATTGAGAAAATGAGCACCTAATGTTGCATTATAATGAGCATCACTGCTAAATTTTTTAGGAGACCATGCGATTGAGTATTTTTTTGCCAGTGCTTTTGCTGTTGTAGGAAGCAATTGGAGTATACCTTGTGCACCTGCTTTTGATATGGCTGTTGGATTAAATTCGCTTTCTTGGCGTGCAATGGCATAGATAAGCGATTTTTCTTCTACAGAAATATTAGCAGAAGCTGGTATAGCTCCCAGAGGATGAGAGAGTGCACCGACATTTTTCCCCTGAAAAACAGCCATTTTTCCAATTTTGAGGCTGGTATAATAGTCTCCATTTTTTTCTGCCATAACAGCCAGAAGAGCTAATTCACCGGGGCTTTCTATTTTTTTTCCGAGCTCTCTATAAAAAATTTTAGCAAAATCAGCATAGCCGGCTGCTTCAAGACGTTGAATTGCTTTGATCGCTTTTCGTGCACTAAAATGTTGTCGCTCAGCGGTTGTTGGTTTGGGAAAGAAAACTTTAAGCTTTTTTTGGTTGAGTCGTGCAGCGGCTAATTGACCATAGTAAGTTGCACCAAAATGAGCTGCGCGATGAAAGTATTGCTGGGCATTTTGATGTTCTTCTAGCGTTTCTGCTGTTCGTCCCATCCAGTAATATCCACGTGATGCATAAAAAGGTAAAGAAGAGAGTTGAGGAATACGTGAAAAATGCTGCATTGCCAATTTAGGGTTATGAAGAAACCGTAGTGCATACCACCCTGCATGAAACTCAGCATCGACGGCTAATGCAGATGTTATACCAGTGTGCATTGCAACAAGTTGATAAGCAATTTTTGGTTTGTTTAAATCGAGCATTTCACGAGAAAGGGCGCGTTGTTCTT
The DNA here is from genome assembly GCF_042196205.1 of Bartonella sp. AP21QHHD. NCBI lineage: Bacteria > Pseudomonadati > Pseudomonadota > Alphaproteobacteria > Hyphomicrobiales > Bartonellaceae > Bartonella > Bartonella sp. AP21QHHD. The sequence continues at coordinate 44,254 of NZ_JBHIPT010000023.1, forward strand.
TCCACAATGAATGAGGGTTCATAAGGCGGAATGCATCTTTTGATGTTTTCATCATGAGTGCTGCTGCTGCATCATATTGCTCTGTTCGTCGAAGATGGCGTATTCGAGCAAACTGAAAAAGAGGATCTTTTTGCCATGATCTCTCTACAGCTTTTAATTTTTGTGTAGCTCTAGGATCATTTTTTTCAACGGCCACAAAAGCATTAAAAAGAGATTGAGCATGGGCTAATTTTGCAACGCGTGCTGCTGAATCAAAACGATGTGCATAGAGCATAAACTGCATGCGTCTCAAATGATCAATAGGTTTTAATGCAGCGTTTGCATTTTTAAGAACAAATACTTCTTCTTTTGCATTAAGCTGTGTTTTATGCCACCATGGCGCAATAACGTGTTGAGCACGAGTGGTTTGTCCCGTTGCGATAAGTGCTTTAGCGAAGAGAGCCATCCCTTGTGCTGTTTGGGGCGGGTGATGAGAAAATTTTTGGATGATTGCGCGTGTGACGTTGGTTTCGTTAAGAAAAGCACGTTCAGCATTGCGTTGCATCGTTTCTATACCGGGCCATCCTTTTAGCATGTTGATTGCATTAAATATTTCAGAACTGGGTATATTAGCTTGGTTTGACACCCCCAGCGCCCATGTCAAAATATGACGATCAAGGCTATGTTTTTCCATTGAATTACGAAGATTTATTGTTTTTGCAATATTGTTGTTTGCTAGTGCATCTAGCCCAGTTTTCAGTTGCTGAAGTGTAGCAGTATTGTGTGATGTAGTGTGTATCTGTTGAAGAGATTCTTGAGCTTCTTTTGCGGTAAAGGGAGTAGGGCGAACCAAAGGGATTGGTACTTTCCCTTGCAAAAGGGGTGTTTGCGCGTATGCACTTGAAAATAAAATTCTTATTGCCAGTATAAGTGTAGTAAAGGTTGATACGAAAAGAGAGGTGGATAATACACGCATAGAGAAAAGACCTTGAGACCTTGCTTTTTGTAAAAACTTAAGGATTTATAGAACACAAGCATGAAAAACGCGTTAATATAGACGGCTTATTTTAAAGAAATGTTCAACATTTAAGGAGGGACATTTTCATCTTATGGGGGCTTTTTTTGAAATTCATCTTGCTTCAATGATAGAGCAAGATTATGTTCTATTTAAAATTTATAAAAGGCGATTATAAAAAAATAAAAGCAAACATTATAGGGAGTTTATCATGCTCAAGGGAGCTATAACTGCGCTTATCACACCGTTTGATAACAAGGGCGCGATTGATGAGAAGGCGTTTTGTGATTTTGTTGAATGGCAGATCACACAAGGGATTAACGGAGTAAGCCCTGTTGGGACAACAGGTGAATCAGCAACGTTAAGTCATGAAGAACATAAGCGGATTATAGAATTGTGTGTTGAGCAGGTTGCAAAGCGTGTTCCTGTTGTTGCTGGAGCGGGATCAAATAGCACAAGCGAGGCTGTAGAGCTTGCACAATACGCGCAAAAAGCTGGTGCAGATGCAGTTTTGGTTGTCACTCCCTATTATAATAGACCAAATCAATCTGGTTTATACAAGCATTTTTCTTCCATTGCCAAAGCTGTTTCTATTCCGATTATAATTTATAATATTCCTGGTCGTTCTATTATCGATATGGCTGTAGAAACGATGAAAGACCTTTATCAAGATTTTAACAATATCATTGGTGTTAAGGATGCAACGAGCAGAATTGAGCGCGTTAGTGAACAAGGTGAAAAGTGTGGAAAAGATTTTGTGCAGCTTTCCGGTGATGATTGTACGGCGTTAGGTTTTAATGCACATGGAGGTATGGGGTGTATTTCAGTTTCTTCTAATGTTGCTCCAAAGCTTTGTGCTGAACTTCAAGCCGCTTGTTTTCGTGGTGATTATAAAACAGCACGAGAATTAAATGATCGCTTGATGCCTCTTAATCGTGCTGTGTTTATTGAACCTAGTCCAGCAGGTATTAAATATGCTGCTGCAAAATTAGGATTTTGTGGTGATACTGTGCGTTCTCCTATTGTTCCATTAACAGAAAGAACAAAGAAGATTATTGATGCAGCCCTCAGTCATGCTGGTCTTTTAAAAGCATAAAATGATATTGACAAAGCCATGAATAAAAAAAAGAACGCGCCCGTACGGAAAATAATTGCTGACAATCGTAAAGCACGTTTTAATTTTGAAATCCTTAATAATCTCGAGGCTGGTCTTGTCCTTCAGGGAGCGGAAGTGAAGTCCTTACGTTCTAATCATGCCAATATTGCTGAAAGCTATGCGAGTTTTGAGAATGGGGAATTATGGTTAGTAAACAGCTATATTCCTGAATATACGCAGGCTAATCGTTTTAATCATGAACCACGACGTTTGCGCAAATTATTACTTTCAAAACGTGAGATGGCACGTTTTTTTAATGCAACGTCTCGTGAAGGAATGACACTTGTTCCTCTCAAACTTTATTTTAATGAACGAGGGCGCGTTAAGTTGGAGATCGCTCTAGCGCGGGGGAAAAAGCTTCATGATAAGCGCGAAACGGAAAAAAAACGTGATTGGGGACGTGAAAAAGCAAGACTTTTAAAAAGATATGGATGATGGATGCAATTTCGATATTCTTTATTTATAGCACTTTTTAAAACAGTTTTAGCATTGATCTAAGTATGTTTTTGCTGCTTGAAAGATTTGGTGAAACATGGCGTCTGTCAAGCGCCCAGTATTTGTATTATAACGAGAACAGTGATAGCTCGAAAAGATGCGTAATCTGCCGATGTTATTGATTTCACCGTGTCCAAAAGGGTGAGATAAAACTTTTGCATTAAGGGCACGTATCGTTGAATGGTGCGCAATGGTGCCTAAGGTAATAACGGCTTTAAGTTTGGGAAGATTTGTTAAAAGAGGTGAGAAGAAATAGCGGCACGTGTTAATTTCTGCACCGGTGGGTTTATTTTCTGGTGGAACACAACGAACAGAGTTAACAATTGCTGCATCAATAAGTTCAAGAGTATCGTCTGCTCTTTCTTCAAAGGTTCCTTGGGCAAAACCAAACTTTTTTAAAGTTGAATAAAGTAAGTGCCCAGCATAATCACCAGTAAATGGACGTCCAGTTCGATTTGCTCCGCGTAATCCAGGAGCAAGCCCAACAATAAGAAGGCGTGTTGTATCTGGCCCTTTATAAGGAAAGAATGGGCGCACCGGTGCGTTATACCAACTTGGTTCTTTTACACGCCAGCCAGCGATAAATTGATGAAGCCTAGGACATAAATTGCAATTTTGGGGTGGTTCTGGGCAAAGTGATGTTAATTGGCTATTCATGGTGTTAGGCATCAATCGTTTTTCTATTTTTTTGAGTCTTTATATAGCGTATATGACGGGTTATGTTTTGATAAACAATCTATAATGAATATAAATAAACTTTTTTAGAAGAAAGTTTAATATAAACTTATTGCTCATTATTGTGTAAAGAGAGATCATCTTTCAGTAATTCATTCGATGAATAAGAGTGCGATACACATGATGTTCAAAGAAAAAAGTTTTCTCTTTAGATAAAGATATTATCATAAAAAGTATGTATAAGGCTGCTGTTATTGCAAAGGGTTTAAACAGCAGGTATTCCTTTTAAAAGGATAAGGACTCCAGACAAGTATTTTGTCAAGAAAGACCTCCCTTTGTTTGAAGTCAATCTATTGGAATGCTTTTAAAAGAAATTTTGATAACAAGCATGAATAGGTTATACATTTTTATAAATTTTCCAAGATTTTTTTTAAATAAGTTCTTTAATCAAAAAATATAAAAGTTTGTGTTGTTTTTCTTGTGTTTTATTTTGATTATTGTATATACTCCTCTATCCGCTATTAAATTTTTTTATTTGAGAAAGAGGCATAAATGGCCCGCGTAACGGTAGAAGATTGTATTGATAAAGTTGACAACCGCTTTGAATTGGTACTTTTAGCAGGTCATCGGGCGCGTCAGATTTCACAAGGAGCGCAGATTACGGTTGATCGTGATAATGATAAAAATCCAGTTGTTGCTTTGCGTGAAATAGCAGAAGAAACATTGTCGCCTGCTGATTTAAAGGAAGACCTTATTCATTCGTTGCAAAAGCATGTGGAAGTAGATGAGCCAGAAATGGCAAGTGAATTTATTACCCATTCAGGTGAAGCTGAAAGTGTTTTTAATACGTCGTCGCAAGAAGAAGGTACTTCATTTGATCATATGTCAGAAGAAGAGCTTTTAGCGGGTATTGAAGGTTTGGTTGTTCCAGAAAAAAGTGACGATTATTAATTGCAGCAATTTATGTTACAGGAGTAAAGATACCTTGTCATGTAAGGAGCAATTATTTTTCTTGTCTTTTATTGATAGGACATGTTCAATAAAGATTAGAGGTGTGAAAAGATAAAGGATATGCTCGTATGATGCGTCAGTGTGAGCTTGTTGGACGTGTTCAACGTTACAAGTCTGACGTAGATGAGGCTCTTTTAAACAGGGCCTATGATTATGCAATGAAAAAGCATGCACATCAAAAGCGTGCGTCAGGTGATCTTTATTTTTCTCATCCTTTAGAAGTTGCTGCTATTTTGACAGATATGCGGTTGGACGAGGCAACGATTGCTGTTGCTCTTTTGCATGATACAATTGAAGATACAAGCGCTACACGAGCAGAAATTGATCAGCTTTTTGGTTCTGAAATTGGGAAGTTGGTTGAAGGGCTTACAAAGCTTAATAAGCTTGATCTTGTATCAAAGAAAGCCGTACAAGCAGAAAATCTTCGTAAACTTCTTATTGCTATTTCTGATGATGTTCGTGTTCTTTTAGTCAAACTTGCTGATCGTCTTCATAATATGCGTACCCTTGGTGTTATGCGTGATGATAAACGTCGGCGAATTGCTGAGGAGACGATGGATATCTATGCGCCACTTGCAGGTCGTATGGGTATGCAGGATATGCGTGAGGAATTAGAGGATCTCTCTTTCTTTTATTTAAATCCAGAAGGTTATCGTACAATTACCAATCGACTTTCTGAATTATTGAAACACAACCGTGATTTGCTTTCCACAATTGAAAATGAATTGACAAAACTTTTTTTGGAGCATGGTATTAAAGCAGATGTTAAAAGCCGTCAGAAAAAATCTTATTCAGTTTTTCGCAAAATGGAAAGTAAAGCATTATCTTTTGAACAATTATCGGATATTTTTGGATTTCGTGTGATTGTTGAGTCCGTGAATGATTGTTATCGTGCTCTTGGTGTCATTCATACGACATGGCCAATGGTTCCTGGTCGTTTTAAAGATTATATCTCTATACCAAAGCAAAATGATTATCGTTCTATTCATACAACAATTGTTGGTCCTTCAAGACAACGTGTTGAGTTGCAAATTAGAACGGCTTCTATGGATGAAGTTGCTGAATATGGGGTTGCTGCTCATTCCATATATAAAGAGCATGGTTCCAATTATTCGACTGTGAAGTTATCAAGTGAAACGAATGCCTATGCATGGTTGCGTCAAACGATACAATCTTTGTCTGATGGAGATAATCCAGAAGAGTTTTTAGAACATACAAAACTTGAGCTTTTTCAAGACCAAGTTTTTTGTTTTACGCCGAAAGGTCGATTAATTGCTTTTCCTAAAGGAGCTACGCCTATTGATTTTGCTTATGCCGTCCATACAGACATCGGTGATTCTTGTGTGGGTGTAAAAATCAATGGTCGTATTATGCCTTTAATGACCAAATTAAAAAATGGTGATGAGGTTGATATTATTCGCTCACACGCTCAAATTCCGCCAGCAGCATGGGAATTTCTTGTTGTCACGGGTAAAGCACGTTCAGCTATTCGACGAGCAAGTCGTGCAGCGGTACGTAAACAATATTCGGGTTTAGGATATCGTATTCTCGAGCGTTCATTTGAATATATGGGAAAGCAATTTTCAAAAGACCTTTTGAAGAAAGTTTTGCCACGTTTAGCACGTAAAGATGTAGAGGATGTATTGGCTGCTGTTGGGCGTGGAGAGCTGTTTTCCGCTGATGTGATTAAAGCGGTTTATCCTGATTATCAAGATCACCGTGTGGTACAAAAGTCATCTTTTAAGCCTGGGGAAGAAGGTTGGTTTAATATTGAAAATGCTCAAGGTATGATTTTTAAAGTTCCAGAAAATGAAAAGAATGCAAAGGTCGAGAATCATCAATCTAAAGCCTTGCCTATTAGAGGAACCCGTGGAGATATACCCGTACGTTTTTCACCGGAAGGAGCAGTACCTGGAGATCGGATTGTTGGTATTATGCAGCCAGGAGCTGGGATCGTTATTTATCCAATACAGTCTTCAGCTTTGATGGCGTATGATGATCAGCCAGAACGATGGATTGATGTTCGCTGGGATATTGATGCCCAAATGAATGAACGTTTTCCTGCACGGATGAATATTTTAGTTGTAAATAGTCCTGGTTCTCTGGCTGAAATTACACAAATAATTTCTGCTAACGATGCCAATATCCAAAATTTATCTTTTATCCGTACAGCACCAGATTTTACAGAAATTATGATTGATTTGGAAGTGTGGGATTTAAAACATTTGAATCGTATTTTTTCTCAGTTAAAAAAGGCAGGTTCAGTAAGTACAGTACGGCGGGTTCATGGATAAAAAGAAAGATTTTGCAATGAAGACACAAGATGTCATTGATATTTTTAAACAAGCAGATGCTATTCTAGAAGGGCATTTTATTTTAACATCGGGGCGCCATAGTGCGACTTATATGCAAAAAGCGAAAGTATTCATGCATGCTGACTTGACGGAAAAGTTATGTCGTGGATTGGCTGAAAAAATCAAAAAATCTATCGAGGGAAAAATTGACTATGTTGTTGGTCCCGCAATTGGCGGTCTTATTCCTTCCTATGAAACTTCACGTCACCTTGGTGTTCCTTCTCTTTGGGTAGAGCGTGTAAATGGCATCTTTGAATTGCGTCGTTTTGAAATCAAGAAGGGTGCACGGGTTGTTATTGTTGAAGATATTGTAACAACGGGGCTTTCTATTCGTGAGACTGTTGAAGCGCTTGTTGCAGCAGGAGCAGAGGTATTGGCCAGTGCATGTATCCTTGATCGTTCTGGTGGTAAGGTCAATGTTGGAGTTCCATTGATTGCGCTTGCTGAATACGAGATAACCTCTTATGCTAGTGATGCACTTCCTGCAGAGCTTTCTGTTCTTCCCGCGATTAAACCAGGCAGTCGAAATATTTAATTGTCGTTCTATTTTTTTTGTGCAAAAGCTTAAAAAGATTAATTTGGATGATATAGATTATTTCATCATTAAAAGATGTATATTGAGAGTCATATGCTTTTTCGTCGTCGAGAACCAATAGATTTTGTAACGCGTATTCGACTTTGGTTATGGCCACGTCGTTCATTTTCTCGCTCATTTTGCTACATACATAAACGTATTTTGCGTATATCAGCAACACCGCATGAAGTAGCATTAGGGGTTGCTGTTGGCGTTTTTTTAGCTTGTTCCCCTTTCTTTGGGCTGCATATTATTTTGGCAATATTTTTTTCTTGGCTTTTGCGTGCAAACTTTGCTGCCGCAATCATTGGGACAATTTTTTCTAATCCACTCACATTTTTATTGATTGTCATGGCTGATTATAAAGTAGGGTATTTTTGTTTATCACTTTTTAGCGATGTCAAAGAGATTTCTCTTTCGCAAATTCGTGCTCTATTTAATGGTTTGACATTGTCAAATCTCTCTCTCCTCTTTAAAGGCGCATGGGACACAATTATGAGTCCTATGATTTTAGGGGGAACTCTTTTAGGTATTGTTTTTGGTGGTTTATCTTATATAGGTGTTTACAGAGCAACGGTTCGTTTTAAACAAAAGCGATATCAAAAGATTATAAAAAAAAGGCGTTTAAAGAAGCGCTCATCGTGAGAAAGATCGGGTAATATCTTATGATTATTGGTCTTGGAAATGATCTGGTTGATATACGACGTATTGAGAAAATGTTGGTTCGTTATGGTGAGCGTTTTATCCAACGTATTTTTACGGATATTGAAAGAAATAGATCTGAAAATCTCAAAAAAAGCTCCTCGTCCTATGCAAAAAGATTTGCTGCTAAAGAAGCATGTGCTAAAGCCTTAGGAACGGGAATCGCTTGTGGTATCAATTGGAAAGACATGGGGGTAGTTAATTTGCCATCTGGTAAACCAATAATGCAATTAACAAATCGTGCGCAAGTGCAACTTCAAAAGTTATTACCTCCTCATCATGATGCAGTTATTCATCTTAGCATAACAGATGATTTTCCTTGGGCACAGGCATTTATTATTATCGAAGCACTTCCACGTGGATAGATGGCGTGAGAGATTGTGCTTTTGTTATTTGAATATTATGATGAAAAAAATTATATCTGTGATGAGAAGGCAGTTGGTGATGATCCAAAAAGATAAAGTGCATAAAAAAGAAAAAAAAGGTGGGCTTCGTGAATTTATTTCTGTTTTAATACAGGCTTTGCTTTTAGCAGCGTTTATTCGGACACTTTTTTTCCAGCCGTTTAGTATTCCTTCCGGTTCAATGCGTCCTACTTTGTTGGTGGGAGATTATCTGTTTGTTTCTAAGTATGCATATGGGTATTCTCGTTTTTCCATCCCCTTTTCTCCTCCTCTTTTTTCTGGACGGATTTGGGCATCTCAACCTCAACGTGGAGATGTGGTCGTTTTTCGCTTACCAAGTAATCCGAAGATTGATTATATAAAACGCGTTGTTGGGCTACCAGGTGATCGTATACAAGTTCGTCAAAGTGTCCTTTATATTAATGATGAGGCTGTTTCACGTCACTTTATGGGGGAGATTGATAATTCTGATATAACAGAGGTTAACTATCCTGTTGAGGTTTATCGCGAGACAATGCCTAACGGTGTCAGTTATGATACACTTGATTTAGCTTTCATCCCGAAAGTTGATGATACAGAAGTCTTTGAAGTTCCTCAAGGACATTACTTTATGATGGGAGATAACCGCGACAATTCAGATGATAGTCGTTTAGATGTAGGCTATGTTCCAGAAGAAAATCTTATTGGTCGCGCGAGCGTGATTTTCTTTTCTATCAGTAATGGTTCAAGTGCTTGGCAGATTTGGCGCTGGCCATTTGATGTGCGTTGGAAACGTTTGTTTTCTTTCATAAATACGGTTCATGATTTGCCGCTTATCAAGCAAGGAAACAACGATGAAACGTCTCATGATTGATCAGCTTTTCAAGCTGACGGGGCATCGTTTTAAAGATGAAGAGAGGTTAAAGAAGGCATTAACACACTCGAGTGTACAAGATTCGGAACAGGGGAATTATGAACGACTAGAGTTTCTAGGGGATCGGGTTTTAGGGCTTTTGATTGCAGAGATGCTGTATCAACTTTTTCCTCAGGCAAGTGAAGGTGAATTATCAGTCCGTTTAAATCATCTGGTCAATGCACAGACATGTGCTGATATTGCGCGTGAAATGAGACTTCCTGATATGATCCGTGTTGGTTTTGAGATGAAAAATTTTGAGGGACGTCGACTTATCAACATGCATGCAGATGTCGTGGAAGCTTTGATTGCCGTAATATATCTCGATGGAGGATTGGAAAGCGTTCGCCCTTTTATTCAAAAATATTGGCAAAGTCGGGCAAAGAAAATGGATGCTGGTCGACGTGATGCCAAGACAGAATTACAGGAATGGGCGCATATCCAAGGCAATGCACAACCACATTATCAGGTTATAAAACGTTCAGGTCCAGATCACGATCCTGTTTTTATGGTAGAGGTCAGTATTTCTGGGTTTGCTTCAGAGATTGGGCAGGGAAGCTCCAAAAGATATGCTGAGAGAATGGCAGCTGAAAAAATTTTGCGACGAGAGGGTGTATGGAAAACAGTAGGAAAAAATGATCATGAGTGACGTTATGAAAACGCGTTCTGGGTTTGTTGTGCTTATTGGGATGCCTAATGCCGGTAAATCGACATTGGTTAATCAATTGGTTGGAACAAAGGTTTCAATTGTAACACATAAGGTACAAACAACACGAACTTTAATCCGCGGTATTGTCATTCATGATGATGTGCAAATTGTGTTGGTCGATACACCGGGTGTTTTTCGTCCCCATAAGCGCTTAGAACGAGCCATGGTCTCTGCTGCTTGGGGAGGGGCTAAGAGCGCTGATGTTCTACTTGTTTTAATTGACGCTCAAAGTGGTCTTTCGGATGAAGTTGATATGATGTTAGATATTGTAAACAATATGAAACAAGAAAAAGTTCTTGTTCTTAATAAGGTTGATACAGTTGTTAAATCATCTCTTCTAGCGTTAACCACTAAAATAAATGAACGTGTAAAGTTTGCGCAAACATTTATGATTTCTGCTCTAAACGGTTCTGGTTGCAAGGATTTACTTCATGCGTTGAGTAACATGATGCAGGAAGGGCCATGGTATTATCCGGAAGATCAAATTTCTGATATGCCTATGCGTCATCTTGCTGCTGAAATTACGCGTGAAAAACTTTTTCTTCGTCTTCATGATGAACTTCCTTATTCCTCAACGGTTGAAACAGAAAACTGGGAAGAGCGTTCAGATGGTTCCGTTAAAATTAATCAAGTTATTTATGTCGAGCGTGAGAGTCAGAAAAAAATTGTCTTAGGAGCAAAAGGCGATACAATTAAAGCGATTGGTCAAGCAGCACGTAAAGAACTCATGGAAATTATGGATCAAAAGGTGCATCTTTTTCTCTTTGTGAAAGTGCGCGATAATTGGGATACCGATCCAGAACGTTATCGTGAAATGGGATTGGATTTTTTTTAATAAGATTTTTAAAAATAATTAAAGTAAAATGAAGTGGAAAGAACAAGCCGTTATACTTGGTACACGCCAATATGGTGAAACAAGTGTTATTCTTGAGATTATGACACGTGAACATGGTCGTTATATGGGAGTGGTAAAAGGGGGGCGCTCGCGTCGCATGGCAGCTCTTCTTCAACCTGGAAATTTTGTGGAGGCTGAATGGTGGGCTCGTTTAGACGAACATTTGGGACTTTTTCGGCTTGAAGCTCTTGATTTACATGCGGCACGATTAATCTGTCTACCAGAAGCACTTTATGCTTTGCAATTGATAGCTTTTCATTTGCGGCTTCTTCCCGAACGTGATCCGCACCCCATTTTATATGATATTTTACACCTTTTTATGCAGAATTTTGATGAACCATTTGTAAATGCAGAATTGCTTGTACGTTTTGAAATGCGGCTTCTTGAAGAACTTGGTTTTGGTCTTGATTTATCTTGTTGTGCTGCAACAGGTCGTCAGGAAAGGCTTCATTACGTATCACCAAAATCTGGACGGGCTGTCTGTGAAGAAGCAGGGGAACCTTGGAAAAAAAAGCTTCTCATTCTACCACAGTTTCTTGTACACAGAACGACTCGTCCTGCTGATTTTAGTGACATAATAAATGGTTTTATACTGACGGGTTTTTTTCTTATGCGTCATGTCTGGGAGCCACGAGATATAAAGCAGCCGTCAGTGCGCATGAATTTGATACAATTGTTTGAGCGCCAATTTGGTGTACAGGCATTAATTGGTTGATCTGATGATAATTGAATGGGAAAATGAGAATTTTAAAGACAATTGCTGAAGTCCGCCAATATACTTCAGAGGAACGACGTTTAGGTTTTTCGATTGGTTTTGTTCCAACAATGGGGGCATTGCATGATGGCCATCTTGCATTAGTACAGTATGCAAGAGCAATGTGTGATCGCGTAGTGGTTTCTATTTTTGTCAATCCAAAGCAATTTGGACCTCAAGAAGATTTTTCTCAATATCCAAGAGATTTGAAGGGCGATTGTGCTTTGTTAAAAGAAGTAGGTGTTGAATGTGTTTTTGCTCCTTCTGTAGATGAAATGTGGCCACTGGGGAATGATACAATTGTACAAGTGAAAAAATTATCACGTATTTTGATGGGAAAATTACGTCCAGGGCATTTTTGTGGTGTAACAAGCGTTGTTGCTAAACTTTTTAACATTGTCCAACCAGATAAGGCTTTTTTTGGGGAAAAGGATTTTCAACAAATTTTAATTATTCGGCGTATGGTTGAAGATTTGGCTTTTCCTATTGAAATCGTTGGAGTTCCTATTCTACGGGAGTCAGATGGTGTAGCGTGTTCTTCACGCAATCAGCTTTTAACATTAGAAGATCGTAAAGCTGCCAAAATTATTCCTGAAAGTGGAAAAGCTGCTGAAAAGCTTTATCATGAAGGTGAACGGTCGGTTGATAAATTATGCAAAACTGTTCGTGATATTTTACAACAAGAAACGCGTGCAATCATTGAAGCGATAGATTTACGGGATATGGAAACTTTATGCGTGGTTAAAGGAACATTGAATAAACCAGCAGTTTTACTTCTTACTGTCCGCTTTGGTGAGATAAGGCTGATTGATCAATATATATTGCAAGAGAAGGGTGGAAAATGAGTGTACATAAAACCGTAAAGCGTATAACATCTTCCGAAATACGTGCACGAAAGGGACAACAGCCAATTGTTTCTTTAACAGCTTATCAAGCTTATACTGCGCGGATTGCTGATCCATATTGCGATATCCTTTTGGTTGGTGATAGCGTTGGGATGGTTGTGTATGGGTTTGAGACAACGCTTCCTGTTAATTTAGATATGATGATTTCACACGGGAAAGCCGTGGTGCGTGGATCTCAAAAAGCTCTTGTTGTTATTGATATGCCTTTTGGTTCTTATGAGGAAAGTCCAGAGCAAGCTTTTTTAAATGCATCGCGCATTCTTGCACAAACGGGGTGTGGTGCAGTTAAGCTTGAAGGGGGCGTTTATATAGCCGAAACAGTAGATTTTTTGTGTAAACGTGGCATTCCAGTGATGGGGCATATCGGTCTTACACCCCAAGCAATGAATCGTTTTGGTGGTTTTAAAACACAAGGACGCAAGGAGAATGATTGGCAAAGAATTGAAGCAGATGGAGCAGCGATTGAAGAGGCAGGTGCTTTTGCTGTTGTTTTAGAAGCAATGGTTGAACCTTTAGCGGTGAAACTGACAGATAAGCTTTCTATCCCTACGATCGGTATAGGGGCGTCCAATCAATGTGATGGGCAAGTATTGGTTATGGAAGATATGTTGGGCTATGGTTCTCATGTGCCAAAATTTGTACGCCGTTATGGAAATCTTGAACAAGCCATGGAAACTGCAATAAAGAATTATGCAGAGGATGTCACATCTCGTGCTTTCCCAGCGGATAATGAAGTTTATAAACTAAAATAAACTTCAGTTTAAGATGAAAGGTTTGACAAGAGAACATTTGTTATTTTGATAATGAATGTGCATTTTTAATATATTTTGTATGCAATTTGAACTGTGATTTTTTCCATTTCTTTAATGAAGTCACGCCTCTCATGCAAAACAGAACGCCATTGGGTCGCTAATTCACGTGCTTTTTTAAAGAAAGCTTTCTTAAGGTATCCAATCCTATTTCGCGACGGCGTTCGTGAATAGTATAGTGGTAAGTCCCTTATGAAGTGTATAAAATTTATAGAGTACTCCCGTCTTTACGCTTCATAAGAGAGCAAGCCGGCATCATCACACACTTTGCCAATTTTCAATGCTGCGACAGCGCTTAGCACTTGAGATGGTTCATAAGAAGCATTTTAACTCTTTCTTTAAAAAATTTTACCCACACGCCAGACCCGCTTGTGGTGTGCAAGAGAATGATTTTGATTGTTTCAATATAAACAGATTTGAAATGAGTGAAGCTTACGATATTAGGAGCTCTCATTCAAAATGAAAAAACAATGAATTATTATTATAAGTCAGTGTGATGATTCTGTAATGACAAGGAATCAACAATGCGAAGGGGCTATAATCTTTGGACATCCAAGTCATTAAAGCGCGTTAAAAATGCGTTTTCAATGTGTTGGGTAGAATAGGGGGATAAATTCAGATCATCGGGTAAAATATTATTGGGAGAGCCAAAATAGTGAAGGGCTTCTTCTGTATTAAATCCAGCAAGCGTAATCGCTTCATAATAGGCAGCGATACGGTCGGCTTGTTTAATTTTTTTTAAAAGTTTTTGAGAAAGATCAACGGGAAGAGAAAAGCGCATGTGGATAGCATCTTGGATGCGCTTTTCAACGCGTTCATATTGTTTTCCTATAACAGCTTTAAAAGGGGAAATCATATCGCCGATGACATATTCTGGAGCATCATGAAGAAGGGCATAAAGACATTCGTTGCTTCCCGATTGTGGAAAAAGTTTTTGAAATATTTGTTCAACCAAAAGTGAATGTTGTGCAACAGAATAGGCATGCTCTCCTCGTGTTTGACCGTTCCAACGTGCTACGCGAGCAAGTCCATGGGCAATATCTTCAATTTCAACATCAAAAGGAGAAGGGTTGAGAAGATCAAGTCGCCTTCCAGAGAGCATTCTTTGCCAAGCGCGGGCTTCTCCATTTTTTAATAATTCAGCTTTAGCCATGAGTGTTTTCTATAGTATTTTCAGGAAAGGTAAAATTCATATTTTCAGCAATGCTTATAGTGACAGGAATGTTTTTTACAGTAAAGGGGATGTTATGATCCATAGCATCTTTGACGTGGTCAATACGCATTAAAGCAAGAGCCTCATTTTCTACACATGTTCCCAAGTAGCCAAGCACTTTTGTTCCTGCTTCAATGCTAGATTGAGGGGTTAATTTACACTGGCCTTTTACAATAAAAATACGGCGACGTGCTGCACGGCGGTGGTGCATTCGTGAAACAATTTCTTGTCCAATATAACATCCTTTATTGAATGCAAGTCCATTGATTTGATCGTAATTAATATCATGAGGAAAGACTTTGCCAATTTCATAGTCTTGATCACTTTCCGCAATTGCATAACGGATACGCAATTGATTCCATGTGTCATGATATTCTGAAGTTAAAAAAGGTTTTTTGCCATAGATTCGTATTATTTTTTCTTTTTGTGGGAAGCGTTTATCAACAAAACTTGAATCAAAATTTAAAGCATCTGATTCATTATTCAAAGAAACTGTAACAAGCTCTTGGAATGGTTGTGTAATTTCTACTTTTTTGCGCAGCTTATAGAGCAACAGACGCTTATGGAGCGTATCAGCTAAAGGCATCCTGATATCAATCAGGTAACCATCTTCTTTTTTTCCGATAAGAAAATCAGCAAGAACCTTTCCTTGTGGGGATAAAAGGGCTCCAGGGAAAAGTTCCTGTGGACTGATTTTTTTTACATCTGTCGTGATCAGGGATTGTAGAAAATCTGTTGCTTCTTCGCCTGTAATTTGAATAAGTCCGCGGTTTTTTAAGCAAATGGCATTTTGTTTTTCAATCATGGTTCTTGCCTTTCTGCTCAAAGTTACATAATCGATAAGTGAGCAATATGTAAGGAGCGTGGTTATGTTTAAAACATTTGATACAATTTTTAAAGGTGCAACACTTGTGAATCATGATGGAAGAAGCAAGCGTGATATTGGTATTACAAATGGTCGTATTGCTGAAATAGGCGACCTTACATGTGCATCGGCTAGTGAGGTCATTGATTGTACGGGGCTTCATATTTTACCAGGAATTATTGATAGCCAAGTGCATTTTCGTGAGCCAGGAAATGAATATAAGGAGGATTTGGAAAGTGGCTCGTATTCTGCTGTGTTAGGGGGTGTTACGGCAGTTTTTGAAATGCCTAATACCAATCCATTGACAACATCAGAAGAAACATTAAGCGATAAGGTTCAACGCGCATTTCATCGAATGCATTGTGATTTTGCATTTTGGGTTGGAGGAACGCGTGAAAATGCTCATGAACTATCTGAATTAGAAAGACTTCCTGGTGCGGCTGGAATTAAAGTCTTTATGGGGTCCTCTACCGGTGATCTTTTGGTTGATGATGATGAAAGTGTACGCCTTATTTTGAAGAATACACGCCGTCGTGCGGCTTTTCATTCTGAAGATGAGGCGAGGCTCAAAGAGCGTAAAATATTGCGTATTGAAGGGGATGCATCGTCACATCCGATTTGGCGTGATGAAGTTGCGGCATTAAAATGTACGCAGCGTTTGGTAAAAATTGCTCATGAGACGAAGGCTCGGATTCATGTGTTACATCTTTCGACAGAAGAAGAAATTGATTTTCTAAAAAAACATAAGGATGTTGCAACAATTGAAGTGACACAACATCATTTGACGCTCACGGCTGATGATTATAAGAAGTTTGGTACATTAATTCAGATGAATCCGCCTATTCGTGAGCCGCGCCACCGTGACGCTCTTTGGTACGGTGTTCAACAAGGAATTATTGATGTCTTAGGTTCAGATCATGCGCCTCATACTCTTGAAGAAAAACTTCAACCTTATCCCTCTTCACCTTCAGGTATGACAGGCGTGCAAACAACAGCAGCAATTATGTTGACACATGTGAATGCAGGAAAAATATCTCTTGAACGTTTTGTTGATCTCACTTCACATGGCCCTAGTCGTATTTTTGGTATAAGTTGTAAAGGGCGCATTGCTGTTGGGTTTGATGCTGATTTAACCATTGTTGATCTTAAGCGAGAGGAAATTATTACGAATAGCTTAATTGGTTCTCGCGCCGGTTGGACACCTTATGATGGTCAAAAAGTTAAAGGTTGGCCTGTTGGGACTATTATCCGTGGTATGCGCGTTATGTGGGAAGGTGAAATTGTCACACCTTCACAAGGAGAGCCTGTTAAATTTATGGAAACTTTGGTGTAAACAGATTAAAATTATAAGTATGCCGTAAAATACCATCCTTTAGAGTGGTGATATAGGGTATGTCAGCCTCTTTGGTACATAAGTGTTTTTTTAATGAGTGGTGAATATTCTTAGGCTTGTTTGTAGAAACTATGCAGCAAATTACATGTGCTAGAAGCCAAGAGAAACCTTGTTCAACAAGAACCTAGATTATTTACAGAGCAAATTTAGTTAAAAATCTTTGTCCGTTAAAGTGTGGGGAGGAAGCCAAAGAACAGTTTTGTATGGGGAAAAAGGCGCATATGAATAAAAGCGTATCAAGACATTATTCTTTAAACGTCTCTCTATTTTCAGAGCTGGTTTATTGCTCCCCGCATTTGTGAAAGGAGTATCATTGATATCGCTAAGATTGAGAGAGCTACTTTTTGTATAGATTAATTATTTATAATGCATGAGGAGGTTTTCAGATAAAATTCTTCCTTCCTCAATGTATCTTTGGTTGGCTTCAATGGCTGCTTGTGTACAATGATGATAATTTTCTGAGAAAGCACGATACGCTTCATTAAACGCTTCATAAAAATAAGCACGTCTTTGTGGAATGGGGCGTTCTGCTTCAATCAGTGCATTCATATAGTCATACCATTGGTTTGTTGGAGGCTCGCAAAGATTTTGGAGAGAATGCAATGATCCCAAAATTTCTGCTAGTCGGAGTAATTTTTTTTCATAAGGTGGAGATTGTTGTGCAAAGGTTGGCATTGAAATGACAAGAAATATTAAAATAATGATGTTCATCAATCTATACCGCATTATTTTTATTGCTTTCTTTGAATAAAACTCTGTAAAGATAAAATAATTTTGTCATGAGAACGGTGTAAAAATAAAGTTAATTGCTACATTATTCTCAATTATTGATTATAAAATATAGGGCGTAAGAGGCAGTAAGGAACCCATTGTGGAATATTGAAAATACTGACGAAGCTTTGTGTGGTTAAAAATTTAAGATTTTCTTTCTGCAAACTATCTATTTTTCACATAGATTTATATTGTATTGCCTATAGATTTTTTTCTAAGCTCATTTTCTTTAAGGAGAGAAAGCATCTCTAATGATAGAACGCTTTTGTCCAATCAAATAAAATAGATTGTTTTTATGATAAACGATGGATACAGCCGTAAATACAATGGGAAAATGGTAAGAAGAATTTACTATAAGATACAAGTTTTTAGCTTAAACCGCGTAATACAATGATTTGAGATAAGATACATCTAAAAGGATCGGTGCATAATATCGTCCATGGAGTCAATAAATGAAAGAGTTGCGATTTTATAATACGCTAACACGTAAAAAAGAAAAATTTACACCAATAGATGCGACAAGAGTACGCCTTTATGTTTGTGGACCGACAATTTATGATTATGCGCATATAGGAAATGCACGTCCTGTTATTGTTTTTGATATTTTATTTCGCTTATTGCGTCATGTTTATGGCAATGAGCATGTTCTATATGCACGTAATATTACAGATGTCGATGATAAAATTAATGCACGAGCAGCTAGCGAATATCCAAACGTATCATTGAATGAGGCTATTCGTCACTTAACAGAACGTACATATTCTCAGTTTCAGCAAGATACCATAGCACTTGGTTGTCTGTTGCCAACCAGTCAGCCACGCGCCACTGAGCATTTAGAGGAGATGCGCTCTTTAATTGAAAGGTTGCTTGAAAAGGGGCACGCTTATGAAGCGGAAAATCATATATTATTTTCTGTAAGTAGCATAAAAAATCCTCCCCATTATGGGGCATTTGCAAATCGTTCTTTAGATGAAATGAGGGCGGGGGCGCGTATCGATGTTGCTGCTTATAAAAGGGAAGAGATGGATTTTGTTTTGTGGAAGCCTTCTGTGGAAGGAGAACCAGGTTGGAAATCACCGGGCGGAATTCCTGTTTTAGGTCGTCCAGGTTGGCATATTGAATGTTCTGCAATGTCAATGGCAAAGTTATTAGCGCCCTATGGCGGTGGTTTAACCTGTGATGATCCGACCGCCAATGTTTTTGATATCCATGGTGGTGGAATTGATTTAATTTTTCCTCATCATGAAAATGAGATTGCACAAAGTTGTTCAGCTTTTGGGACGGAGCGAATGGCTAATTTTTGGATGCATAATGGTTTTTTACAAGTTGAAGGCAAAAAGATGTCGAAAAGCTTTGGCAATTTCATAACTATTCGTTCTGTTTTAGAGAATAATTTGGGGGAGTTTAATGGTATTTTAACCGATGAAATGAAGCAAAATTGGGCTGGTTTGTCTGCGCGTTTTTCGATGTTGCAAACGCATTATCGTGAACCATTAAATTGGACAGCACAGCGTTTAATACAATCGAGCAGCGAACTGTATCGTTGGTATGAATGGCTTCGCAGCAAAAAGAGTGAGATGAAAAACAATGAAGCAATTGATGATACTTTGATAGATGCACTTAGTGATGATCTTAATACTCCAAAAGCACTGACTCTTTTGCGAAAATTTTATAAAGAAGGAAATGCTTTGGCTCTTCTGAATGGGATGAATTTATTAGGACTGTTAAGACAAGAATGGATTAAAGAAATAGATTGCCCATTATTTACGAGAAAAACTTTCCTTGATACAAAATTTATTGATCAGCGCATTGCCGAAAGACTAAGACTTATCCATAATAAAGAGTGGGAAGCTGCGGATACAATTCGTGATGAGCTTGCAGCCAAGGGGGTTCTTTTAAAAGACAGTAAGGATCCGCAGAGTGGTGAGCGCATAACTGTGTGGGAAATAAAGCGACACTAATGTCTCTATTCCAGCAGCTCCATAAAAAAGGAGAATATGATGGAATTTTTATATCATTATGGGTATGTTGCACTAAAACTAGTTGTAGGACTTATCGCTTTCCTCTTGATTTTAAGAACCACAGGTCGTGGTAGTCTTAGTCAAATGACGCCAGTTGATTTGGTAAGTAATTTTGTCATGGGAAGTATTATTGGAGGCGTTATTTATAGTCCGGATGTTAGCAGTATTCAATTGTTGATTGTCTTATTTATTTGGCAGACTTTAGTCACATCTCTTAATTTTCTGATGCGCTATTCAGTTTTTTTTCGTCGTCTTATTGCAGGACGACATATTGCATTGGTTTTAGATGGAGTATTTCAAGTGGATAAGATTAAAAAATTAGGTATCAGTGTGAATGATCTGATTACAATGTTGCGCATTAAAGGCTGTAGTTTACATGAAGCTGCTTTCGTTCGTTTAGAAACCAATGGCGATTGTTCCGTTATTAAAAAGGAAGAAGGAAAGAAGTCTATCATTTTAATACAAAATGGTGAAATTCTTGATAAGGGGCTGAAAGAGATTGGTAAAACAAAAAAATGGCTTCAGGCAGAATTGAAAAAAAAACATGTAAAAGTTGAAAATTTATTTGCAGCAGAGTGGTATGAAAATACAGATCAAAATAATAAATTGTATAGTGGATTATTTCTTGTTCCTTTTTCAAAAACAGTCTAACTTCAAAAAACAGGTAGGTATAGCTTATTGGAAGCCATAATGAAGAGATGAATCTATAAATAACCACAGAGGGTATTTTGCCTGTTTGTGCGGATGATAGAGAAGTAAGGACTTTATGAAACGCAATGAAATGACAAAAACTGTATCATCAGATACAGGGAAGACTCTGCACACACTTTACAATTTATGGCCCTATATGTGGCCGGTAGGGCGGCGTGATCTAAAAATGCGTGTGCTATGGGCAATATTTTATCTTGTTTTGGCTAAGCTCGTTCTCATATCTGTACCGTATTTATTTAAATATTCTACGAATGTGCTTGATTCAAGCTTTCAGCTACCTGAATGGTTCCCATCCAGTTGGATTATTCCCATCATGCTTGTTTTGGCATACAATGTCGCGCGTATTATGCAGGCTGGATTAAATCAATTACGCGATTCCCTGTTTGCCACTGTTGGTCAATACGCTGTTCGTCAATTAGCTTATAAAACCTTTGTACATATGCATGAGTTATCTTTGCGATTTCATTTGGAACGCCGAACAGGTGGGCTTTCTCGTGTGATTGAGCGTGGAACAAAAGGAATCGAAGCGATCGTAAGATTTTCAATTCTTAGTACAGTACCAACAGTTTTAGAATTTATATTAACGGCACTGGTATTTTATATAAGTTATGGGTGGCATTATCTTCTCATTGTTGTTGTAACGGTTGGATTATATATTTTGTTTACCATTAAGGCGAGTGATTGGCGTATTCGCATTCGACAAAAAATGAATACAGCGGATACTGAGGCGAATACTCGCGCTGTTGATTCTCTTTTGAATTTTGAAACGGTCAAATATTTTGGTAATGAAACTCTAGAAGCCGATCGATTTGATGCTTCTATGGTAGGTTATGAAAAAGCCGCAACAAAGATTTGGACATCTTTAAGCTGGCTTAATTTTGGTCAGACTCTTATCTTTGGTATTGGAATGACGATCATGATGCTGATGTCAGCTTATGAAGTTTTTTATAAGACACAAACTTTAGGAGATTTTGTTTTTATTAATGCGCTTTTAATGCAACTTTCCATTCCACTAAATTTTATTGGTTCAATGTATCGTGATATTCGACAAGGTTTAACGGATATTGAAGCAATGTTTGATCTTTTAGATGTTCAGAAAGAGATCGTTGATAAATCGGATGCTAAACCGTTAGAGATAAGCGATGGGACCATTTGTTTTCATCAGGTAAAGTTTTCCTATGATTCGAGACGTCAGATTCTCAGAGATATTGATTTTGAAGTTCCTGGAGGAAAAACAGTCGCTATTGTCGGTCCATCGGGTGCCGGTAAATCTACTATTTCTCGGTTGCTTTTTCGGTTTTATGATGTTGATGCAGGCTCTATCACAATTGATGGGCAGGATATTCGTGACGTAACACAAAAGAGTTTGCGTGAAGCGATTGGCATGGTCCCACAAGATACGGTGTTATTTAATGATACAATTGCCTATAATATTTGCTATGGGCGTCCAAGTGCTACAGATGAAGAGATGCGCAAAGCTGCTGAAATGGCACAAATATCAAAATTTATTGAAATTTTACCGGAAGGTTTTCAGTCTATGGTAGGAGAGCGAGGTCTCAAATTATCAGGTGGTGAAAAACAACGCGTGGCTATTGCACGGACACTTTTAAAAGCTCCTCCACTTCTTATTCTAGATGAAGCAACGGCGGCTCTTGATACGGCGACGGAACAGGAAATTCAACAAGCATTGGATATTGTAAGCCGTGGACGTACAACATTGATTATTGCGCACCGTCTTTCTACTGTTATCAATGCGGATGAAATTTTAGTTCTTAAAAGTGGTCGTATTATTGAAAATGGGACGCATACAGAGCTTTTACGCAAGAAAGGTCTCTATGCTTCAATGTGGAATAAGCAGCTTGAAGCATCGCAAGCAGAAGAAAAATTACGTAAAATGCGTGAAGAAGATGAGACGAGTGTTGTTAATCGTAAAAAATAAATAGAGCAAAATGTAATCTATATCTTTATATGGAGTGATTGATTAAATACATAAAAAGACACAAGAGGAACAAAAAGCTTTGTTGCTTGTTTAAGTTTACGATGAATAGGAAATTATATGAGTATTCTGCAATCTTTCCATAATAGCTTTGTAACGGTTCATAAAGAAGGTTATCCTTTTATTGTAGCGTTTTTTGTTATTTCGCTCATTCTTGGTTGGATATGGAGTCCGTTGTTTTGGTTTGGTCTCGTTCTCACGGTGTGGTGTGTATACTTTTTCCGTGATCCAGATCGTGTGATCCCTTTGAATTCAAATTGGGTTATGTCGCCTGCAGATGGGCGTATTTCATTTGTGGAATCATGTGTTCCACCTGAAGAATTAGGATTAGGGAAAGATGAAATGATCCGTATTTCCATTTTTATGGATGTTTTTTCATGCCATATTAATCGTATTCCTATCAGTGGTACAGTAGAGTCTATCGTTTATCATCCAGGTCGATTTACCAATGCTGACTTTGATAAAGCTAGTCAGTTTAATGAGCGTAATGGGGTGGTAATTGATAGCAAACATGGTAAAATTGGTGTCGTACAAATAGCGGGAATGGTTGCGCGCCGGATTGTTTGCTGGTCAAAAGAAAACGATGCCGTTATGACTGGTGAGCGATTTGGATTGATTCGTTTTGGTTCTCGCCTTGATGTTTATATACCAACTGAAATGAAATTGCGTGTTGCAGTTGGACAGACAGCAATTGCTGGAGAAACAGTTTTGGGTTCTTTTGATGATAAGAGTGCCACAACGGACTTCAGATACGATTAGGACTCACAATGAAAAATTTTTCGCCATTTTCTTCATTCAATCCTGAGGGGCAGCATGATGATGTTGCAAATCGGCGGCGTTCACCTACATCAATGCGGTATGTCATTCCCAATATCATTACTATTTTAGCAATTTGTGCAGGGATGAGCAGCATTCGTTTGGCTTTTGAACATCGCTATGAAGCTGCTATTTTAATGGTGCTTTTGGCCGCAGTTTTAGATGGTGCTGATGGTCGCATTGCCCGTTTAATAGATGGTAGTTCATCTTTTGGGGCACAGATGGATTCTCTTGCTGATGTTATAAATTTTGGTGTTACCCCTGCACTCATTGTTTATTCTTTTATCTTGAATCAAGCGAATCATATTGGGTGGGTTGCTGCCCTTGTTTATTGTGTTGCTTGTTGTTTGCGATTAGCACGTTTTAATGTGATGTTAGATAACCCCAATATACCTAAGTGGCAGAGAAGTTATTTTGTTGGTGTTCCAGCACCAGCAGGAGCATTATTACTTTTATTGCCTACCTATTTAGGCACTCTTGGTTTGGTCCCCAATTGGGGGTGGGCATTATTTTTTAGTCTTTATACTGTAATTATTGCTTTTCTTTTGATTAGTCGTTTACCGGTATGGAATGCAAAAACAATTGATCAAAATTTAAGGCGCGATATCGTTATACCTTGCATGTTGGTCATTGTTATTTATGTCGGTTTTCTTGCGACTTACACATGGGAAACTTTATTGATTACAGCTGTTAGCTATATGATTTTTCTCCCTTGTAGTTTTATCGCTTATAATAAACGTGCTACTTTAGAAGAGAAAAAGGCTGATGCTAAAGCTATCCAAGAATTATAAAGTGCTTCATTCTTCTGTCGAAAAGCACAGGAAAAAGAGAGAGTCAAACGATTTACTTCTCATATGATGATCAATCAGGTACATGATAATCTACAAACCGATTTTTATGGACATTAAAGAGTTTTCCAGTTTCCTTTAAATCAGGTGATAACAAATGGACTATCTTTTTTGCAACCTCTTGTGGTAAAGGAAGAGTTTGTGGATCTTCACCGGGCATAGCTTCAGCGCGCATGGCAGTGCGTGTGGCACCAGGGTTGACACAATTAATCTTAATAGGGGTTTGTTTGAGTTCTTCTGCCCAACAGCGGGCAATCACCTCTAAAGCCGCTTTAGAGGCTGCATAAGCTCCCCAGAAAGGGCGCGCAGCATGCGCAACGCTTGAGGATAACAGGATGGCTCGTCCAGCATCAGATTCACGTAATAAAGGCTCAACGGCTTTCATTAAGCGCCATTGGCTGAAAAGATTTATTTGAAAAACATCTTCAAATACCGTGTTTTCTATATGCGCTATTGGTGAGAGTGTTCCAAGAATTCCTGCGTTTGCAACGATAATATCAAGTTTTTTCCAGCGTTTGGCAATTGAGATAGCAAGGGTATCGATGTTTTCCATATGATGCAAGTCAAGGGGAACAAGGGTTGCATGAGCTCCTTTTTCTCGGATTTGATTATCTAATTCAGTAAGTCCACTGACTGTTCGTGCAAGAGCAATAATATGAGCACCGCGTGCAGCAAGCTCGAGTGCCAAATAATAGCCAATCCCTCTTGATGCGCCAGTAACAAGTGCAACACGCCCATGGAGACTAAAGTCACGTTTTGTCATCATTAATCTCTTGTTTTAAGAACAGATGATTGATGAATTTTGGAGAGATTTTCTTGATCAACCAGATGCGTAGGATAATATCCAGTAAAATAATGGTCAGTAAATTGTGGATCGGCGTTATTCCGTTTTTCCCCTGCTACAGCAAGATATAATCCATCCGTTGAAAGAAATTCTAATGAATCCGCTCCAATAAAATCACACATAGATTTTAAATCTGGATATTGATTTGCTAAAAGGTTTTCAGCTTTAGGTGTATCAATACCATAAAAGTCAGGATAAAAAATCATAGGGCTAGAAATGCGCATATGAACTTCTTTTGCTCCTGCATCGCGAAGCATTCGTACAATTTTAAGGGATGTTGTTCCACGCACAATAGAGTCATCAACCAGAATAACACGTTTTCCTTCAATCACAGGACGGTTTGCCGAATGTTTTAACTTGACGCCAAAAGCGCGAATTTGTTGTGTTGGTTCGATAAAAGTGCGGCCAACATAGTGATTACGAATAATACCAAGCTCGAAGGGAATTCCAATTTCTTGTGCATAGCCAATTGCGGCAGGTGTTCCTCCGTCAGGAACAGGAACTACAACATCACCCTTACAGGGGGCTTCTTGTGCTAAACGAATTCCCATATTTTTACGTGTTGTATAAACACTACGCCCTCCAACGATTGAGTCTGGGCGGGCAAAATAAACATATTCAAATAAACAAAGCTTTTCTGGTGTCTCATTTTCTGGTTTTATAATTTTTTTCGTAATTTCCCCATTTTTTTGTATTTCACATATGATGATTTCTCCATTTTTAACATCACGGACATATTTTGCTCCAATAATATCAAGAGCACAAGTTTCAGAACAAAAGATAGGCTTACCATCAAGTTCCCCCATCACGAGAGGTCTAATTCCTGTTGGATCGCGTGCCGCAATAAGCTTTGTACGTGTGAGCGCTAACATAGCATACCCACCTTCTACTTGCCGAATCGCATCAACAAAACGATCAGAGGACGATTCATAACGTGAGCGAGCGATAAGATGGAGAAAAACTTCTGAATCTGACGTTGATTGACAGATAGCACCAGAAGCGATGAGTTCACGGCGTAATGTGAGACCATTGGTAAGATTACCATTATGCGCAATAGCAATACCTCCAACTTTCAATTCAGCAAAAAGGGGTTGAACATTGCGTAATGCCACTTCTCCAGTTGTTGAATAACGGGTATGTCCAATAGCACGATTTCCTAGTAAGCGGGCAAGTGTTGCAGGGTTTGTATAGTGATCGCCAACAAGACCTAAATGCTTTTCTTGATGAAATATTTTATTATGGTAAGAAACAATCCCAGCTGCTTCTTGCCCACGATGCTGAAGTGCGTGGAGTCCAAGAGCTGTTAATGTTGCGGCATCTTCATGCCCAAGAATACCAAAAACTCCACATTCTTCATGAAGGGTATCATCATCTAATGAAAATTCTTGACAGAAAACATCGCTTTTTATCATCATATTCTTTCAGTTGTGATATGGAGGAATCATTAATATCACATTTTACATCATTTAGTTCTCTTTCCTCATGAAAAACTATTCTCTATTTTTTGAAAATTATCTTTTCATGAGAGTGTTGCTCATACGTAAGTTTATTGCTGTCTTTAAACAAATTTTCCGTCTTTTCGAGAACAGATCCAATATCTTTGGGGAGTATTTCCCAAACTTTTTGTCCCAATGAATCTAAAATAGGCCTTGTTTTTGCATTTTTTAACCAATTCGCTTGAAGCTCGGGTTTAATCAGTGCATTAATCAGCAACATACCGATGACCATGATAAGTAAACCACGAAGTGCTCCAAAAATAAAACCAATAGCACGGTCAAGGATACCAATTCGACTATCAATAATAAAATCAGAGATCTTCATTGTAATAATTGAAGTAATAATGAGAACAATAATAAAAATTGTGACCAATGTTGTGATCAATGCAATCATTTTATTAGAGAGATATTGTTCAAAGAAAGGTAAGACAGGTTTGAATAAAAACAGTGTCGTAACAGCTGCAACTGCCCAAGAAATCAACGATAACACTTCACGTGAAAATCCTCGAAGCATAGCAAGAAAAGCGGAAAACAGGATGATTACTACGACAATTCCATCAAGGATTGTTATGATCATTTGTTTGTTCCTTATACATAAAGTTGTGTTCTTTTAAGTCTGTGTGCAAATATATTTTTTGTTATGCCATTTTTTGTTCTTATAGCAAGGATCTTTTGTATTTTATAGAGTTTTTTCTATATTATCATATCTGTGGTGCAGATCATTTTTTACTTACGGTAAGAGTAGCAACGAGTTCGGGAAGGTCGGAGAAAGTTTTTTGTTGAAAGTTGAGCGACTTCATCATTTCGGTTGTTGTTGTGGGGTGAAAGGCTCCTTGAAAGCCGAGTTTTTTTGCTTCATTGATGCGCTGTGCTGAATGTGCAACAGCGCGGGTAGCTCCTGAAAGACTGACTTCACCAAAATAGACATAATCCGTTGGCAATGCGATATTGGCAAGAGAAGATACCAAAGCAGCGGCTACAGCTAAATCAGCAGCAGGTTCTGATATGCGATATCCACCTGCCACGTTCAGATAGACATCATGCTGTCCAAAACGAATGCCACAATGAGCTTCTAAAACAGCAAGAATCATAGAAAGACGATTTCCATCCCATCCGACAACCGCACGTCTTGGTGTCCCAAGGGAAGAAGGAGCAACAAGCGCTTGAATTTCTACGAGTATCGGGCGTGTCCCTTCCATTCCTGCAAAAACAGCAGCGCCTGGTGCTTTTTCATTACGTTCCCCTAAAAATAATTCAGATGGATTTATCACTTCGCGTAATCCTTTATCAGACATTTCAAAGACACCAATTTCATCTGTTGGTCCGAAGCGATTTTTTACAGTTCTAAGAATGCGATAATGATGTCCTCCTTCACCCTCAAAATAGAGAACGCCATCAACCATATGTTCAACGACTCGAGGACCAGCAATTTGTCCATCTTTTGTAACATGCCCAACAAGAACAACGGCGGCTCCTGTTTTCTTGGCAAAGCGGATCATAGCTTGAGCACCGATACGTACTTGTGTGACAGTACCAGGTGCTGAATCTGCTGTATCTGACCATAGGGTTTGAATCGAATCGATAATCACCATATCAAGGTTTTTATGTTCGCTTAAGGTTGCCAGGATATCTTCAACATTGGTTTCAGCAGCAAGTTTTACTTCTGTATTGTTAGCTTCAAGCCTTTGTGCGCGCAGACAAATTTGCGCAATAGCCTCTTCACCTGAAACATAGATGACATTATATCCTTTACGTGATAAAGCAGCGGCTGTTTGTGTTAGCAATGTTGATTTACCAATACCCGGATCACCTCCAACAAGGAGTGCTGATCCACGGACAAAGCCCCCACCGGTAACACGATCAAGTTCAGCAATACCAGAATGAATACGTGGAGCATCTTCGATATTTCCAGAAAGAGATGTGAGTGTGACAATGCGTCCTTTACGAGCATTCTGCTTAGGACCACTTCCTATGCCGCTATTTATAGTTTCTTCGATAAGGGAATTCCATTCCCCACAAGCGCTACATTTCCCTGCCCAACGAGAATGAATGGTTCCGCAATTTTGACAGATAAATTGAATACGATTACGCGCCATGTCGATTTAACCAATTTGCTCTGGAAGGTAATTGCTATCGGCCAGATCACTAAAGCGTGTGAAATCAGATTGAAAGGCAAGGGGCACGATTCCTGTCGGCCCATGGCGCTGTTTTGCAATAATAACGTCAGCTTTTCCAAAAGCTTTATCCATTATTTCTTGCCATTTCGTATGTTCCAAGCTACCTAGTTTTGGTTCTTCATTTTTGAGATAGTATTCTTCGCGATAGACAAACAGAACGATATCGGCATCTTGCTCAATTGAACCAGATTCACGTAAATCTGAGAGCTGTGGACGTTTATCTGTTCTATTTTCTACTTGACGAGAAAGTTGAGAGAGAGCGATAATAGGAATATTCAATTCTTTTGCTAATGCTTTTAATCCTGTGGTAATTTCTGTGATCTCTTGAACACGATTTTCTGATGAACGCTTTGAACTGCTTGTCATGAGTTGGATATAGTCAATAAACAAGATATCTAAACCATGTTGCCGCTTGAGACGCCGCGCACGAGCAGCTAATTGCGTAATTGATATTCCCCCAGTTTGATCAATATAAAGTGGTGCCTTTTGTAGTTGGTTCACCGCACGAATAATTTTTGAAAATTGTTCATCTGAAATATTGCCACGCCGAATATCAGAAGAAGAGACTTCTGTTTGTTCAGAAATAATACGGGTTGCAAGCTGTTCGGATGACATCTCAAGTGAGAAGAATCCCACAATGCCGCCTTCATTTTCTTGGATATTGGCATTACGATTATAAGCATTAGCAATATTAAAGGCAATATTGGTAGCCAGTGAGGTTTTACCCATACCAGGGCGGCCCGCAAGGATAATTAAGTCAGATGCTTGTAATCCTCCCATTTTTTCATCAAGTGTTTTAATATGGGTGGCTATCCCTGATAATTGTGAAGAGCGCTTTTTCGCAGCACTTGCCATATCGATAGCTTTTTTAATAGCCTCATTAAAATTTTCAAATCCACCTCCATATTTCCCTTTTTCTGCTAGCTCAAATAACTGATTTTCAACAGTTTCAATTTGTTGGGTAGGTGTGAGTTCTACAGGAGCATCAAAGGCTGTATTGACAACTTGAGTTCCAAGGTTAATCAAAGACCGTCGGATAAAGAGATCGTAAATGACGCGTCCATAATCTTCAGCGTTAATAATAGTGACTGCCTCTGTGGCTAAGCGAACAACATATTGGTATACAGTAATATCTCCAATTTTTTCTTCCATTTGGATATAGGGCTTGATTGTAACTGGATCTACACGTTTTCCTATTTTAATAAGGTGAGATAAAACATGATAAATTTTTTGATGCAATGGTTCAAAAAAATGTTCTGGTTTTAGAAAATCTGAAACGCGGTCAAGAGAATCATTGTTGATAAAGATGGCACCAAGCAATGCCTGTTCAGCTTCAATATTATGCGGAAGTTGCCGAAAAGAAGGAGAATCCTCTTTCTTTGAAGAGCTGACATTAACAACGTTAGTTTCTTCCATAATATTTTTCCACTAAAATTCTAAGTCTAGCTACTTTAGGCGATAAATTGAAAATCGTATAATTAAAAGAATAGAGCTACAAATCTTCATTTTAAGTTAAAATTATATAATTTTTTAAAACTCTCTTTTCGTTCCTCATTTATCATTTGTGTATTATTTATATAACGTCTATCTATTTCATTTTATAATATGTGATTTTAAAGTGGAAGTTTTGCTACTCTAAATTTAAGTATTTTTAAGTTACTTAACCTTAAAATTCCAATATCTGTGTAAGTAGAATTATTTTTTTTATAACTGAAATTATTTCAGATCATGTAAGGATATAATCAACTTAACGCTCATACAAACTTTAGCCTTAAGGGTAGAACTTTAAATTATTTTTGCTTTATATGCTGGAAAAAAAAAGACATTTCACTCTTAGTGATATTATCATTCTCGGCATGTAATGCCTTTAAATAATATATTTCTAATTCTTTCATAAAAATTAGGTTCTTTATGTACGATAGCCATAAAATACTCACTTTTAAAGTGTGAGTATTTTATGAGCGATATTTAAAATGGAATAAAAAATATAAAACAGAAAGCAAAAATAGCAATTAAGCTTCTTGATGAGAACTGTTTATATCGTTGTCATTAATTTCTTCTGCCAATAATTCCTCCTGACTTTCTTCTAATAATTCTTCTTGAATATTATATATTTCTTTAGCCGAAGTGAGGGTTTCACCTTCTGCTTGGCGTTGTGCTTCACTGGTAGAACGCGCAACATTAATAATCACAGAAATTTGAACCTCTGGATGTAAGCTAAGAGTGATAGTGTGAAGACCGATCATTTTTATTGGATGATTAAGTTCGATTTGATTTCTTCCAATAGAAAAGCCTTCATCTGTTATGATTTCAGCAATATCACGTGTTGACACAGAACCATAAAGTTGTCCCGTTTCACCAGCAGAACGAACAACAATGAATGATTGTCCATCAAGTTTTTCAGCAATTTTTTGCGCTTCGCTTTTGCGTTCAAGATTACGTGCTTCAAGTTGTGCACGTTGTACCTCAAAATGTTTTTTATTAGCTTCATTTGCGCGTAAAGCTTTACCTTGAGGCAAGAGAAAATTACGCGCATAACCATCTTTAACTGAGACAATATCACCCATCTGACCAAGACGAGGAATGCGCTCAAGTAAAATAATATCCATAGTTTTTCCTTTCGAACAAATAAATTTAGTGGAGTTTTTTGCGTGATTGAAAATTGTATTGAATAGCAGCCCAAATTCCCATCAAAAGCATCATGAAAACAATAGGTGGAGTAAAAACGACTGTAAAAATAGCAATATAAACAAGAGAAAGTATAATAATCCGACCGTTTACCCCTTTTGTAATATTGTGAAGATATGCTAGACCGCTAATTAATATGATGACAGTGTATGCAGTACTAAAGGCAAGGGTACTCAAGTTAAGAGAAGCGCTCAACTCAATCATCGATGCTATGCAAACAATAATAAAAATAATAATTCCAGAAATTGGAAGGCGGAGAGTTTGGCTCCAATCATCACGGGGTCTTTTCAGCCATTTCATATGTTGTGCTGCTATCATGGAAAAGTAAAGGTTACCAATGAGAAAAACCAAACTATAAATAGTCAAAGAAAAAGCAGTAAAAGTTGCTGTATGCGTCATTAAAAGCTCATTAAAAGCGCGTATATCGGCTTCTTTTATTGACTGTGTTTGTTGCAGAGTTTGTGCTATGTTTTCGGTGATTTTTTTTGCAACGATGGGTGTGGAAGGACGTGTTTGAACATAGAGCCCAATGAAAGTTGCTATAAGAGCGATAAAATTAGTTAAATGAAAAATAACCGATGATAATGGATACCATATCAGTTCGTTTTCTTTTTGCGCTGGTCGTGCAAGCCCAAGAAGCCAAGAAGCATAGACAGCAGGAAGGAAAAATAAGAACATAAAGCCAAGAGCAATATAGGTATTAGTGGTTATGATAAGAACAACAGTGGCACTTATGAGGGCGATGAGACTGGCTAATGTTCCTTGACCGAACGCAACAATAAAAATTGGCAATGAAAGAAAGCAGCCAAGAAGAAGAGAAAAAAAGGGCGCGATATTTGCAACACTGATGATTGCCAGTCCTATCACAACAGCAAATAATCCTGCCAAAATACCGGTTAATATCTCATAAGTACGATTTTTTTTCATTTATTGCTGTCCTGCT
The DNA here is from genome assembly GCF_042196205.1 of Bartonella sp. AP21QHHD. Lineage (NCBI taxonomy): Bacteria > Pseudomonadati > Pseudomonadota > Alphaproteobacteria > Hyphomicrobiales > Bartonellaceae > Bartonella > Bartonella sp. AP21QHHD. The sequence goes on from NZ_JBHIPT010000023.1 coordinate 76,365, forward strand.
TTCTGCAGTTAGAGGCGTGTCAATACCCCAACTTTGACATTTAATAGCTTAACATAGGATACAACAAGCTATTTTTTAACCATATAAGAAAAGCAACTGGAGAAACTCTCCAGTTGCTTAGCGTATTGATTGCTTACTTTATAACGTACGGAAGTAAGCCTAAAAAGCGAGCACGTTTGATAGCATTAGCTAATTCACGCTGTTTTTTCTGACTAACAGCAGTAATCCGTGAAGGAACAATTTTCCCACGTTCGGAAATATAACGTTGTAACAACTTGATGTCTTTATAATCAATTTTGGGAGCATTGGTCCCTGAAAAAGGACATGTTTTACGACGACGATGAAAGGGGCGACGTGCAGAGTTTTGATTAGTATCAGTCATCATTCTACCCCTTCTATAGTATTTTCACGTTGACGACGTGGAAAACGAGGACGCTCTTCATCATGTCCAATGTGACTATTGCGATCAAGGTGTGAGAGCATAGCAGATTTTTCTTTTTCGTGTTTTTCTACGCGAATGGTCATATAACGCAAAATATCTTCATTGATGCGCATCTGACGCTCCACTTCAGCAATTGCTGAAGCTGGTGCATCAATATTGACTAAGACATAATAAGCTTTACGGTTTTTACGAATACGGTAAGCAAGAGGACGAAGTCCCCAATTTTCTATACGCCCAACTTTTCCACCATGCGCTTCAATGACACCTTTGTAGAGACTCAAAAGTTCATCAACTTGCTGCGGTGCAATGTCTTGTCGGGCAAGGAACATATGTTCATAAAGAGCCATTGTTTTGCCTTTCTTCAATTAAATTTCACCGGTTTTAGCGCAAAGCCTCTGCGACTTGTCTTTTTTGGAAATCCAAAGAAGAAAGGACGCGTTTACAATTCGAGACATCTCAGAGCGGAGATACGGGAGGCCGGAAACATTGTATTTCCTACTGATATTTTACAGCCCTCCGTTCAACCTCCAGCTAAAGTGCCGGCAACGAATATTTCATATCTACAGGTTATCTTTTAAAATAGCAAGTTTATGCACACAAAAAAATTGATTTGTTAAATCTTGATATATTTCCTTCTTCTACAAAAAGATAATACTGTAATATAAAGGCAAAGGAGGGAAAAATGGACTTTTTAAACCAGATTGATGTTACACTCTTTGAAATGTTTGTCGGCAATCATCAAGCTTGGTCGATTGTAGTTTTGTTTAGTATTTTTTGTGCAAAGTTTTTAATTTATATTATTCCTCTCCATCTTTGTGCGTTGTGGTTTTGTGGTGGGGAGAGGGAACGGTGTGTTGTGCTAAGCATTTGCATGAGTATTTGTGCATCTCTTTTCATAGGTTATCTCATTTCTCTTTTTTATTTTCATCCTCGCCCATTCGTGGTAGGGCTGACGACACCGCTTATTCAACATCGTGCAACAGCTTCTTTTCCTAGTAATCATGCCTTGACCATTGCATCTTATGCAGCTAACTTTTATTTTTACCGATACAAAGTTACTTTTAAATTTGCCACCGTATTTTTGTGTTTGATCTGTTGGGCGCGCATCTTTGTGGGTGTACATTATCCCTTTGATATTTTAGCAGGTGCACTTTTAGGAAGTCTCATAAGTTTGGGTGTTATTCAGTTTATAGCACCCTATTTTCCTAAGTTTTTATATCAAATTCCGCCCTTAAAATATAATTTTAGGTGTGGTATTCGTTTTAAATAAAGGGCTTTATATTGATTTGTGCGGATGAATAAGGTCAAAAGAAAATAATTTAATTGTACAGTTTTAGGAGTTGATAAATGGGTGCAGCTTTTATTTTTCCAGGGCAGGGGAGTCAACTTGTTGGTATGGGGAAAGCGCTTGCAGAGCAATTTATTGTCGCACGGATGGTTTTCGAGGAAGTTGATGATGCTTTGGGTGAGAAATTATCAAAGATCATTTTTGAAGGACCAGCAGATGTTTTAACGTTAACAGCAAATGCACAACCGGCATTAATGGCTGTATCTATGGCTGTCATTCGTGTGATGAAACAATTAGGGCTTCGTATAGAAGAAAAGGTAAGGTTTGTTGCTGGTCATTCTTTAGGCGAATATTCGGCTCTTTGTGCTGCTGGTACATTTACTCTCACAGATACGGCAAGACTTTTGCGTATTCGTGGCAATGCTATGCAGGCTGCGGTCGCGGTTGGTGAAGGTTCTATGGCTGCATTAATTGGTTTAGAAGAGCACATTGTGGAAGAAATTTGTGAAACTGTTTCTGGAGAAGGACTATGTCAGATTGCTAATGATAATGGTGGTGGGCAAATTGTTATTTCCGGTAAAGCAAAAGCAGTTGAGGCAGCGGTAGAGATTGCATCAACAAAAGGTGCAAAACGTGCACTTCTTCTTCCTGTTTCTGCACCTTTTCATTCATCTTTAATGCAACCTGCTGCTGATGCCATGAAGAAAGCACTTTTGACTGTTAACAAAATGTCCCCTATTGTTCCTTTGATTGCCAATGTTTCTGTTGCACCTGAGAGCAATCCAGAGCGTATTACTACTCTTCTTGTCCAACAAGTGACTGGGAGGGTGCGATGGCGTGAAACAATAGAATGGATCGCTGCTAATGGAGTTGATACGCTTTTTGAAGTTGGTTCTGGAAAAGTATTAACAGGTTTAACGCGTCGTATTAACAAAGATATAAAGGGGGTAACCATTGGAACAGTTGATGAAATAGAATCAGCGCTAGGTATGCTCGGCGTTTAATCTATAAGGAGTTAAAAAATGTTTAGATTAACAGGACGTAAAGCTCTTGTAACGGGGGCTTCGGGAGGAATTGGTGAGGCAATTGCACGCTGCTTTCATGCACAAGGAGCCATTGTTGGACTTCATGGAACACGCGAAGAAAAGCTTAGAGAAGTGGCGGCAGAATTAGGGCAGAATGTTTTTGTATTCCCCGCTAATCTTTCTGAACGCCAATCGATTAAACAATTGGCTGAAGTTGCAGAAAGAAAAATGGATGGCGTCGATATTTTGGTTAACAATGCGGGAATCACTAGGGATGGTCTTTTTGTGCGTATGCAAGATAAAGACTGGGATGATGTTTTAGAAGTTAACCTAACAGCTGCTTCTCTTTTGACGCGTGAATTAATACATTCTATGATGCGCCGCCGTTATGGAAGGATTATTAACATTACATCTGTTGTTGGTGTTGTGGGAAACCCTGGACAAACGAATTATTGTGCTGCAAAAGCAGGCTTGATAGGTTTTTCTAAAGCATTGGCACAAGAAATTGCTTCGCGAAACATCACTGTCAATTGTATTGCTCCAGGATTTATTAAATCCGCAATGACAGACAAGCTTAATGAAAAGCAAAAAGAAGCCATTATGGCTGCGATTCCGATGAAACGTATGGGAAGTGGGCAAGAAATAGCCGCTGCTGCTGTTTATTTAGCAAGCGATGAAGCAGCCTATACGACAGGTCAAACACTCCATATCAATGGTGGAATGGCAATGATTTGAGTATTTATTTTATTCCACATTGATTTATGAGTTGTATTATTTTAGATAGTAACGATTGAAATGGATAGATGCATCTATTTCTTTAATATGGTCGTTGATCAATTGATGTCGGAATGTCAGATTGGTTCATTTTGTAGGGGATATCCACAGGATGTTTTAAATCATTACTAAAATCTTTTAAAGTAATGCATCTATTGCTTGATTAGATGAACCGATATAGTTAACCAAATTATAGGAAAATATAAATTCGAGGATTTCAACATGAGTGATACAGTAGAGCGCGTTAAGAAAATTATCGTGGAACATCTTGGGGTTAATGCTGATAAAGTTGTAGAAAATGCAAGCTTTATCGATGATCTAGGGGCTGATAGCCTTGATACGGTTGAACTCGTTATGGCTTTTGAAGAAGAGTTTGGGGTAGAAATTCCAGATGAAGCTGCTGAAACGATTTTCACAGTTGGCGATGCAGTCAAGTTCATTGATAAAGCTTCTGCGTGATTACTAAAGGGCAAAGGCATAAATTGCTTTTGCCTATATTCTTCGGAGCTCTTTTGAAAAGAGAGCTTTGAGAGGTGAAGTTTAGTTCAAGGTTAGAAGTTATGAGGCGTGTTGTTGTTACTGGTTTAGGGTTGGTATCTCCATTAGCTGGTAATACTGAATATAGTTGGAAACGACTTCTTGAAGGAAGAAGTGGTGTCCGACGTATCACTGAGTTTGATGTGTCAGATTTGCCATGCCAGATTGCTGCGCGTATCCCCTTAGGGGATGGAACAGAGGGGACTTATAATGCTGATTTGTATATGGAACCTAAAGAGCAACGTAAAGTTGATGCATTTATTGTTTATGCAATGGCAGCTGCTAACCAAGCGCTTGCAGATGCCGAATGGTTTCCTAAGAGTGATGAAGATCAGATTTGTACAGGCGTGTTAATTGGTTCGGGAATTGGGGGAGTTGAGGGTATTGTTGAAGCTGGTTATACGCTTCGTGATAAGGGCCCACGTCGTGTTTCTCCTTTTTTTATTCCGGGTCGTTTGATTAATCTTGCTTCTGGTTATGTGTCTATTCAATATGGTTTACGGGGGCCTAATCATTCTGTTGTAACGGCTTGTTCAACAGGGGCGCATGCGATTGGTGATGCGGTACGTTTGATTATGTTTGGTGATGCAGATGTCATGGTGGCAGGGGGAACCGAATCTCCAATAAATCGGATATCTCTTGCAGGTTTTGCAGCTTGTAGAGCTCTTTCCACTTGTCGCAATGATGATCCTGAACGGGCGTCACGTCCTTATGATACTGATCGTGATGGTTTTGTGATGGGGGAAGGAGCAGCTGTTGTTGTTTTAGAAGAGCTGGAACATGCCAAAAAACGAGGAGCGCGTATTTATGCTGAGGTTATTGGCTATGGTTTATCTGGTGACGCTTACCACATTACAGCGCCTTCAGAAAGTGGTGAAGGGGCTCAGCGTAGTATGATAGCTGCTCTTAAGCGTGCACAAGTGAATGTGAGTGAACTTGATTATATTAATGCTCATGGTACATCTACGATGGCTGATTCCATAGAGCTAGCGGCTGTTGAGCGTGTTTTAGGGAGTTATGCACCACAAGTTTCTATGTCATCAACGAAATCATCTATCGGGCATTTACTTGGTGCAGCCGGTGCTGCTGAGGCTATTTTTTCTATTTTAGCTATACGGGATAATATAGCCCCAGCGACACTTAATCTTGACAATCCATCGATTGAAACGAAAATCGATCTTGTACCACACAAACCGCGTGAACGAAAGATTGATACGATTCTTTCTAATTCTTTTGGATTTGGTGGGACAAATGCATCGTTGGTGATGCGACGTTTTAGGGGATAATAAGTATTTTTATTTAATTTTTGCTTTTGAGTTTTCTACTTTATTATAAGGTGAATGAGAAATTATAATATTATCCTTAATCGCTATTGAGGGGTTATGTCCGATGTGAAAAATGGAAAATCATTAAAGGACGTAAGTGATTCCTCTTCGAATCATTTAGCAGATAGTTATGACATGTTAATACATAAAAAACGAAAGAAATCATCTATCGTCCGTAATCCGTTGGTCATTCTCGGTCATTTTTTTCTTATGCTGATTGTGATTATTCTTTTTGCCATAAGTATTCCTCTTTATATTGGAAAAAGTATTTTTGAAGAAAAGGGAAAAATTGAGGAAGAACAAATTGTTCTTATCCATCCTGGTACCGGAATTCGTGAAATTGCTTCATTGCTAGAAAAACGTGGTTTCATTCGATCATCAGATATTTTTGTTTATGGGGTTGGTTATCACCAAAAAACAACGCATCTGAAGGCTGGTGAATATTTAATTCCAGCTCATGCTTCGATGCAGGATATTATGGATATTCTTGTGAAAGGAAAATCTATAGAGTATACATTTACAGTACCTGAAGGTTTAACGGTTCAGCAAGTTTTCGATCGATTAGCTGCGAATGAAATTTTGATTGGAGACCTTCCAAAAATTTTGCCTCCAGAAGGCTGTTTAATGACGGATACGGTTCGTTTTATTCGGGGGACAACGCGTAAAGAGATTGTAAATAGATTGCGTGAAGGACAGACAAAATTAATTCATGCTATATGGGCTACGCGTTCACCTAGTTTACCTATTAAATCAATTGATGAATTTGTTATATTAGCCTCAATTGTTGAGAAAGAAACGGGAATTGCAGCAGAAAGACCAATGGTTGCTGCGGTATTTTATAACCGCCTTACAAAGCATATGCGTCTTCAATCGGATCCAACAGTAATTTATGGTCTCTTCGGAGGAAAAGGAAAACCATCCGGTCGTGCGATTTATCGTTCAGATCTTGAGAAGGAAACACCATATAATACTTATAAAATTAATGGTTTGCCCCCAACGGCTATTGCAAATCCAGGTCGAGATTCTTTGAAAGCGGTGGCACATCCACCAAGCAGTGATGCACTTTATTTTGTTGCTGATGGTTCAGGAGGGCATGTTTTTTCTCGAACTTTAGAAGAACATAATATGAATGTTCGCAAGTGGCGAGAATTAAAGGCAAGACATTGAATTTATAGTGATAACACATCTTTTTGCATCGTAAATGAAAGTCTCAAATATAGTAAAATTTTTCTATTTAAACTTTTTATGAGAATGATAAAAAATTATTTTCTTGTCTGTCACAAGTGGGAAGTGGGATTAGCGTATGGATAAAAATATTTAAGAAAGACGTGAATATACTGCTAATACCTTATCTCAAAAAAGAGCAGAATAACATTGAGAATTTCTAAGAAAACACATTGATTAGGGGATAGGTTGAGATAATGTATAATTCAAATTTTGGAGAAACATTTATGAACAAAGTAGAGTGATGTAATGACAGTCTTTGAAAGTAAATTGAGTACTATAAAAATGAATAAACGCCGCGGTTTTTTATTTATTCTCTCTTCGCCTTCAGGTGCTGGAAAATCAACAATTTCTCGATTACTTCTAAAAGAGGGACAATTAGAGCTTTCCGTAAGTATGACCACAAGGAAAAGGCGTCCTAGTGAAGTAGATGGGCTGCATTATAACTTTATTTCAAAGGAAGAGTTTGAATATAAGCGTGATAGAAATGAATTTATTGAATGGGCAGAAGTTCACGGAAATTATTACGGCACTTTACGTGAAACTGTTGAAAACGCATTGAATGCTGGCCATGATATGTTATTTGATATTGATTATCAAGGTACCGAGCAGCTACAAAAAAAGATGCTAGGAGATACTGTATCTGTTTTTATCCTTCCACCATCAATGAAAGAGCTTGTTTCGCGTTTACATCGTCGAGCAGAAGATAGTCAAGATATCATCAATTTGCGATTAGAAAATGCACGAACGGAGTTAAAGCATTGGCGTTCTTATGATTATGTTGTGATTAACGAAGATTTAGATCAGTCTTTATCTTTTATTAAATCAATTTATTTAGCTGAAACCGTAAAACGTGAGCGTTGTTCTTATCTTGGATCTTTTGTTGATGGGCTTATTGCTGAAAAAATCGATAAATGTTGTGATTAAAAAAGGTTTTATAACACAAAGTGCATTTTTTAGAGCACTAGATGCGCTAAAATTACAAATTCAGAAACCGAGAGCGTTTCAGCACGGCGCGTTCCGTCAATTCCAGCTTTTTCTAAGAGCACTTCACCTCCAAGTATTTTGAGATTTTGACGAAGCATTTTTCGTCTTTGCCCAAAGGCGGTTTTTGTGACGAGGCTTAGTTTTTGTGCAGAGCAGGAAAGAGGTTGTATTCGCGGAATAATATGAACAACGGAAGACGTTACTTTAGGTATTGGTATGAAGGCTTGAGGGGGGACATCAAAAGCAATTTTAGCAGTGGTACGCCAGCCAGTTAAGACACTAAGACGTCCATAATGAGTAGATTGAGGTTTAGCTGTAATCCGTTTGGCAACTTCACGTTGAAACATCAATGTCATTGATTCATAAAAAGGAGGCCATGGTTCAGTCAAAAGCCAATTTAATAAGAGTTTTGTCCCAATATTATAGGGAAGATTTGCAATAATACGAGGTTTTTCTGGGCTTGTTTCAAAGAGTTTTGAGAAGTCTTGCTTTAGTGCATCATTACAAATAACTTTTAATTTTTTAGGATAGTGTTTTTCTATTTCTAAGAGAGCCGGTATGCAGCGCTCATCGCGTTCTATTGCTGTTACAATGGCACCCTTTGCTAGCAAGGCACGTGTGAGACCTCCAGGACCAGGACCAATTTCAAGAACAGGTTTTCCTTCTATATTGCCTGCTTGATGAGCAATTTTAGATGTTAAATTAAGATCAAAAAGAAAATTCTGCCCCAAAGATTTATGCGCTTGTAATCCATATATATCAATGACCTCACGCAGAGGAGGGAGATTATCTATTGGCATGGGTTTAAACTATTTTTTGCAAGTTGATTTGCAAGTTTAAGAGCAGCAATAAAGCTTTCGGGAGAGGCTATCCCTTTATCAGCAATGTCAAAAGCAGTTCCGTGATCTGGAGACGTGCGAATAAAAGGTAGACCTAACGTGACATTAACAGTGCTGTCAAAGTCTAATGTCTTAACAGGGATAAGGGCTTGATCATGATACATACAAATGGCAACGTCATATGCCTTTCTTGCACATTCATGGAACATTGTGTCGGCAGGTAGCGGGCCTGCAATATTGAGTCCTTTCTTTTTAAGATATTCAATAGCAGGAGTGATAACTTCAATCTCTTCTTTGCCCATTGCACCTCCTTCTCCAGCATGAGGATTAAGACCAGCAACAGCTAGTCGGGGTGACGTTATTTTAAACCGTGTTTTTAAGTCACATTCAGTAATAAGTACCGTTTGAATAATTAAATCACGGGTAAGCTGTGAAGGAACATTTTTAAATGGAATATGAACAGTTATTGGTACTGTTTTTAATCGAGGTCCTGCTAACATCATAACTGGATGATAGTATTTATGAAAAGCTTTATGGGCCAAATCGGCTAAAAATTCTGTATGACCTGGAAATTGAAAACCGGCATCATAAAGACTCTTTTTTGCAATAGGACAAGTGATAAGTGCACATGCATGGCCATTTTGAATCAATTGAACACAGCGTTTAATTGCTTCAATAATTCCAGCTGTATTTTTCGATGAAGGTATACCTAATTGATCACTTTGTTTGTTTTTTAACGGTATGATAGGAAGAGCGCTTTGAAAATTTTTTGCAGGATTATTGATTAAAACAGATTGCACCTCAACATCAATCTGTAAAAAACGAGCGCGCGAACGAATAACATCTGGATCAGCAAGAAGTACAAAAGGTGGAATTTGGCGCGTAACACGCAAATTCCACGCTTTTAGTACTATTTCAGGACCAATTCCGGCAGGATCACCACCGCTAACAATAAGAGCAGCCATTATGAATTTTGAATGCGTGCCACTCGGCGCAGTTCTCCTAAATATTTGTCGCTTAATTCTTCAAGTTTTTGCGGGCTTCTTTTTTTACTATCTTGAAGAGAAAATATCAGTCGAGCGACATAATCATCAGAAACTCTTTTTATTTTGCAGACAGCAATTGCTTCGATTCCATCAGATGTTTCTTGTAATTTTGTCATTTTTCCAGCAGGCGTTTCAAGAATAGCTTGTTCCCATGCATTAGGAAGTTGTGGCTCCAGAAACTTTCCTAAGTGGCGGATAGTAACGTCTAAAATACCTCTTGCTTGATTGTGAGCATTGGCACATCCACGGAAATGTGCGCGAAAATTACTTGCTTCTCTTTGACGTCTTTCAAAGATCTCTGAACGACGATGTGCAGGAATGACAAAAACAATTCGCTGTAATGTATATTCGTTGGTTGAAGGTTTTACACCACCATTTTTTAATATTCTGCGTACAGCTTCTTGTTCGCTAATCATACCTGTTTCAGCTTGATAGCGTGCGCTAACAAGACGCCCCCATCCTATTTGTCCACGGATGTAATCTTTAAAGTGTTGCACTGTGATCTCAGTTTGGATCAGAATCTGGTTGAGCTGATCAATCGTCATATTATTTTGTGTCGCAAAATTCTCAAAAGCTCTATCAACTTCATCATTGCTTACTTCAATATTACGACGTTTTATTTCAATATTTTTTAGCTTTTCATCAATAAGCTCTTTTTTAGCCTGTGCCACCAAATTGCCTTGCTTTTGTTGTAGCCTGAGAAAAGCAAGGCGTCTTTGTATATCATAATTTGTGATGGGGTTGCCATTAACTGTAACAACAATAGAAGTCTGCGCAAAGACTGTCGGAATCAAAAATCCATTTATTAGCAGGCTACTTACGCTCAAAGATGCAATATAAAATAAAGCAAGAAAACGCTTTTTCAATTTATTCATGTAAATAGGCTTTCGCATTGTTTATTAATTCTCATCAACAACTTAAAATACACGCTTTCTTTCATAAAAACAATGATAAGTTAAATGACTGATACATTCCCTTTATAAATTAATCTATCTTTTTTCCGATATCTGCAATCGTACGCAATGAAAGAGAGAAATTAAAGTTTTGCAAGGGTGCTTTCCTGCCTGGATTCGTTACCTGTTGATAACCGAATGTTAACCCGAAACATTCATCCATATAACTCAAGCTAATTCCTCGCTTTATAAATGTACCAGATACTAAATCATAACCGGCGTTGCTATTAATGGACCAATAATCTGCTAATTTAAGTCCTGTTTGAAAAGAAATTTCTTGGCGCTCTTGAGAATATTCATAGTCTGGTTGCTTTGCGATATAGGCATATTGTAGAGCCGCCCAAAAATTTTGCCATTTTTGTGATGCTTCGATTTCACTACGGCGGATTTTTCCTGTTTTTTTGTCAAAGCGTCCACGCGTTTCTAAGGAAAAACCACTTTTATGGGTTGTACCAAACATTGCAACATAGTCTGAACGTTTTGCCTCTAAGCTAGAATGAGTACCGACATTGATAAAGTCCTTTTCTGCAAAAGAATTCTTTCCTGCTAGATGGAAGGATTGTCCAATGAGACCATAAAGAGACCAATTATCATTAAGGCTTCCAGAATATCTTATACCTATATTGGCTCTTGTACCACCTTCTACACGATCATAACCAGAAAATTTGTCTCGTTGAAAGAGAGTGGTTGCATCAAAGACAAAGCTTTGAGCATCTTCATTAGGAATTTGTCCAATATATTGTTCATTATTGCGTATAAAAATTTGTGCAGTTGGTTCTATAATATGTGTAGAATGATTAGCTGTAATGAGGAAGGGATAACGTAGTTCCAACCCTGCTGTTGCCATGCCACGAATTGCTGAACCATGAATTGCGGATAAGGCATTGTTTTCTATAGAATCTGTGTGATTTTCGCTTGCATTGGTTGTAATGATATCAGCTCGTAGAGAGAGAAGAGGGGTTAAGATGAGTCCGTTGTGCGTGTTGAAGCGCTTTTTCCACTGAAGCTCGTTTGTTAAACGCAAACTATTTCCAGCCATACCAGAAAGTTTTACTGTGTTGAGAGGGTTTCCGTTCTGGTCGGGTGAACTGAAGTCAGCATGGCGACGATAAACTGATTGCATATTACTATGGAAGGTAAGCTCTCCATTATAAATGGGTTCATCTGGTGTGAAAAAATAATCGATGCGTGGTAAGACCCACGCTTGTCGAGAGTGACGTTCATAATGAGGATCATTCAGTATTGAATCTTGAACTTTAAAATGATAAAAACGCATATCAAAATAATTTTTTCCTGCAAGACCATTCAAATAGATCTGAGAAAGTTGTGTAGGATTGTTATAGTTTTCAAGTTTATAGGCACGACTAAAATACCGATCCGATTGTGCAAGAATATCCCATCCATAAGTCCAGTGTGAGTTAATACGAAAATCCCCCTTTGTCGCCAGCATATAACGGTTTTTATGTTGGGCATCAATCGTATCATTATCAAATCTATGCGGTTTCATTTGATATATATGAGCAAAGCGAATGTTATAACGGCCCGTTTTTAAACGCTGACGCCATTCCCCTTCGGTTAAAAGCCCTTGTTGGGTATAAACCGTAGAAGAAAGGGTAAAATCATAATGGGGGGCGAGATTCCAGAAATAAGAATTCTTTATCCCCATACCGAGATAATCAGTATAAAAAAAATGAGGAGTAAGCAGACCGCTAGCACGCCTGACAGTTGGATCATAGATCTCAAAATTTGGAAATTTTATAATCGGTACACCAAAAACTTCAAAACTGCTATTTTCAAACCGAATTTTTTTGACGCTATTATTCCATATGATCTTTCTTGCTTTAATTTTCCATAGGACGTCTCGATCTGGTTTATAAGAGCAAGGTTCACAGGCTGTATAGGTTGCATTTTCAAAGACTGTTATGTGATTGTGTTTGCGTGTAGCATTTTGGGCTGAAAAGTGAACATTGTTGGCTGTATCAATACGTAAGGCGTTTACAAAACCCTCGCCAAGATCTTTGGTCATATCAATTTGGTTGGAATAAATTTTATTACCATCCTTTTGAGTAATTTCAACGTTCCCTTGTGCTATAAGCCGTCCTGTTTTTTGATTGTAAATAATTTTTTGAGCGACAACTTTATTGCCATCATATTCGATTTGGACATTACCGTGTGCAGAAACAGTGTTTTCATCACGATTGTAGATGAGTTCATCCGCAGAGAGCAAAAGAGGAGGTTCCGGATTTTGAATGCGACTTTGAGAAGGAGATTGAAGGCTTTGAGCGTGCGCACAATAAGATAAAGCACCTCCTAAAATAACCCCCACAACACTTTTAAAAGCGAGAGCACTTAATTTTGTTAAAATAGTTTTTTTAAGTGTTAATGCTTTCACTTAGCCATCCTCTTTATGAAGTAAAAAAGAGATTCCTAAGAATAACGCAATAACAACGGGTGTCCAAGCTGCAATAATTGGTGGAATATATCCAGCATTACCAAAAGCTTGAACAAGTACGGAAATAACATAAAGCATAAACCCAGCTATTACGCCACCAAGAATCAACATTCTAGATTGCCCAAAACGTGTAAAATTTAAAGATACAGTTGCTGCAATGAGGGTCATTGCCACAAGCAATGCCGGTAATGCAATCAAAGATTGGAAATACATATCAAAATTATTAGCAGAATAGCCAAATGAACGTGCAATCATAATTTTTTTTGGCAATTGGTAAAATGGAATAGTTGCGGGATTCACTAAACGTTCCGTTAAAAATTCAGGTTTTAGATTGGTTTTTATTTGCAACACGGTAAATTTTTCAGGAGGATGCCCTATTTTATAGATTGTTCCATTTGTTAATTGCCAAAATCCATTAGTCAAGGTTGCTTTTGGGGCGTTAATCCAATTTTTAACGGTTGCATTGTCATTGTATTGTACAAAGGTTGCATCGAGAAGAGAAAGTCCTTGATCGGTGATAGATTTAGCACCAATGGTTGTTCTGCCTAAATTTGTACGTTGTGTTAACCAGTGGATACTTGTATTGTGAAGAGGTGTTAGTACATTGTGATTGCGCCATTCAGTCATCTTTTTTTCTGCTTGAGAAAATCCCCATGCAGCAAGTGGATTAATGAGAAGAATTGAAAATAATCCTAAAAGAAAAGCTCCAAAACAAGCTGGCATAAGAAATTGCCATGCAGAAATACCGATTGAACGAGTCACCACAAGTTCAAGTTTTTTGTTGAGCGAGATAAGCGTTGCTATTGCAGAAAAGAGTGCAATGAAAGGGATAAGTTGTTGCATGATAAAAGGGATGCGTAAAACAGAGAGGAAAAATGCATCTTTTGCTGTATAATGCGGAAGGGAAGATAGCCTACCGGAATTCTCTGTGAAATCGATTAAAAGAGCAAGAACAAAAATGCTTCCCAAGAAATAACAAGTTATTTTAAGATAACGTATAAAAAAATATCGTCCAAGTGTCCACCCAATCATGATATTTTATCCGAGGAATCTTGAGATTTTCGATGTTCAAATTTGTTCATTATTTTTTGAAAAGCGATTTGAAGTATCTCATTAACTTTTGTGGGAAGCCCAATTTTATGATTCGTTAAAAGCATAAAAAAGACAAATGCACTTGTTCCTATAGGTATAATATAAAGGAGAGGAACGTATGCAAGATCGCTTTTTGATTTTTCTGCGAAAAAATATCCTATCCAATACACCAGAAAAGAAAGGGCAATTGCCGAGAGGTTTGCGGAATGACGAGCTTGTCGATGGGAGCGTACATCCCCTGCCGCTGCTAATGCAATAAGTGAAAAAACAATAGGGTAGAGCCATTGTGTTAATCTGCGGTGAAATTCAGCTTTATATTGGAGTGGTTTTCGTTGATAGTAGGGATCTTTTGGGTCAGGGTTTTGTAAATAAGAAAGAGACCGATCTTTTGGATAAAGAGTAGGTGTTTTATCACTGGGGATAAACTCTCCTAGGCTAAAAGTATATGAGCTAAATTGCACGATTGAAACACTGTTATTTTGATGATTGACTCTTTCTATTTCACCGTTATTGAGAACCAGAAAACTGCCGTTTTTATTATTCACAATGGATGCGTCTGTTGCATAATAAAAAAGATCAGTCTTAGGATCACGCTGGTCGGCAATGAAAAGGCGTTCAAGTGTTCCATTTGGATTTCGTTCGCCAATTTCTATGTAAAGGTTATTGGCGAGTTTTTGGAAGCTCCCTTCACTAATGAATAGATTAATAAGATCAAAATGAGCGCTTGCTAGCATTTGTCGCATATGAAGACGCGCTTGAGGAACAACAAAATTAGCTATAGAAAAGGAGATACAGGATGCAACAATAGCAAGAAGAAGGATAGGTTTCCAAACAGTACTTTTAGGAAAACCAGAGGCATTGATGACAGCAAGTTCTGAGTCTTGATGCATTGCTGAGAGGATGGTTGTAATTGCGATAACTAATGCAAACGGAATGACAACAAAAATAACAGAAGGAACCAATGAGAGTGAAAATTGTAAGACTGTGAGGAGTGTTTGTTTACTTGTTGTGAGAAAGTTTATCCGTGCAAGAATTTGTATAGTCCAACTAACGCCCACTGCTGCAATCATGACAGAATTAAACAAAACAAGGACACGTTTCAGGATGTAGAACTCAATAGTACGCATAAATTGGGGAAAATCCTCAGTTTTTAATTCGATAGCAAATATTCTTACTGCTTTCGGTTAAAATGTAATAAAGTTTGTAAAAATATCCTTTCATGAATTGGATATTTTCACCAAATAAATAATATAAAATTGCCTATGAGGTCCTCTTTAAATTTTCCGTACATTATATTTTATTTTCAACTATAGTCTACAAAGAATCTAGAAAATAACTTAAAAAACTTTTTTATTAACGTTGAAGATAAAAATTTTTGTCTTTTAAAGACACGTGCAAAAAGATAATGCATCTCAATCAAAAAAGAGGGTTTATATCTTGAACCGTTTCCTTTGTATTAGGGATATAGAATTTTTTTTAAAAAGATGTTAGCTTTTTATAAAGAATGATGAAGGCTTAAGAGATTGGATATTTTATTCTATCATTTGACGCAGTCAACGCTGAAGGATATTTTGCCGACGCTTGTGGAGCGTGCATTGGCTCGTTTTGGTAAAGTAACAATACAGTGTGTGAGTAAAGAACAACGCGATTCTATAGATATACATTTATGGGTTTATACTGATGAATCATTTATTGGACATGGAACGGAGTGTGATCAATATCCAAACTTTCAGCCTGTATTTCTTACGACAGGACAAGAAAATCCGAATGATTCAAAAATTCGTTTTCTCATAGAGGGAGCTGTTTGTTCGGATATTGATGCTTATCAACGGCTTGTCGTGATATTTGATGGTAGAAGTGAAGAGCAGTTGAATCTCGTTCGTGCACAGTGGAAAAAATATAAAATGGAAAATCATAATTTAACGTATTGGCAACAGACTGAAGATCGTCGCTGGGAAAAACAGATTTAATGCGTCTTGTATCTATTGTTCTGATTTTTATAGGATTACTGGGAATAGTAAATCCTGCACTTTTTATTACGGAAGGCTCAGGGGGAGGGCGTTGGGTTTTTATTGTGATTTTTCTTTTAGGCATGTTAAATATATGGACTATAATTAAAAAAACGAAACGCCATAATGATGATCATTGATCGAATTTTGCTTGTTTTATGGGCTGTGATGTTGGCCTTCTTTTGCGTTTCATGGTTGGGGACAACGCATATCTTATCAGAAATGTTTGCTGTTTCTTATATAAGCAATATTGCAGATTTTTTATTTTTCTTTTTGAGTGCCTTGTTTGCAGGAATATTGTGGTGGAAAATACCTCAACCCCTATCTTTAAAAACGAAACTGGCAGCATTTTTGCCGCCAGTCCTTATTTTATTCTTCGTTATTATATTTTAGTTGGATATTTCATCATCTGTAAATCCGACGAAGCAAATCAGTGAAATAAAAGAAGCAAGAAGCAAATAATAACCGATATAAGATGTATCGAAATGTTGCACCAGATATTCTGCAATATAAGGCGCGAGAGATGCTCCTATAATAGCAGATAAATTGAAAGTAATAGAAGAACCGGTATATCGAATTGCTGTTGGGTATGGTGAAGCCAAAACAGCACCAAGAGGACTGTATATCATTCCCATGAGAGACAAACCGATAACAGACATTGCAAGGACTCCTATAACTCCAGAATTTAAGAAATAAGGAATTGCGAAAGAATAAATACCGGTGATGATTGTAATCCAAATCATCAAAGTTCTACGTCTAATACGGTCAGCGAGTCTTCCCGTGATGACAGTAAAAATCCCACAAAAAATAGCACCGACAATTTCGATTTGAAGAGCTTGATGAAATGGCAATTGCAAATGGTTTGTTGAATAGCTTAACAAATATGTAGTAACCAAGTAAAACAAAACAAAAGTTGCCATACCAGAAAATATTCCAAGAAATAGGATTCGTGGACATTTTAAAAAGACATCTATGATAGGAACTTTGACATGTTTTTTACTTTCAAGAGTTTTTTTGAATTGAACAGTTTCATTGATTGAAAGACGGACCCATAATCCTATAATCATAAAAACAACTGAAGCAATAAAAGGAATACGCCATCCCCAGGCTAAAAGTTCTTCACGATCAAGGAAATGCAGCAGACCCAAATAAACAGCAATAGATAAAAACAAACCTATTGAAACGCCTAATTGGGGGAACATTGCATACCAGCCGCGCTTTTCTGGAGGGGCATTTTCTGTAGCGAGCAAAACAGCTCCTCCCCATTCTCCTCCTAATCCAATTCCCTGTCCAATACGGCACAAGGTTAAGAGGAAAGGGGCAAACCACCCAGCTATTTCATAAGTAGGAAGAAAACCAATAATGACTGTTGAAAGACCCATTGTGAGAAGAGAAGCGATAAGTGTTGCTTTTCTTCCAATCTTATCTCCAAAATGTCCAAAAACAACTGATCCAAAAGGGCGGGCAAAAAAGGCTGCTCCAAATATTAGGAAAGATTGTAAAATAGCAATTTGATCATTTTGTGTTGGAAAAAACACATGAGGAAATATAAGAGCTGCGGCAGTGCCAAAGACATAAAAATCAAAGAATTCAATTGTTGGGCCAATAAGGCTTGCAAATAAAATCCGACGAGGGGAGTTTCTGTTGCTTGTAGCTTTCATTTCTGAGTTTATAGACATGAATAGAATGTCCCTTTTAGTATATGACAAATCAAATGACGAGTTAACTGACTATAACTATAGAAATTTCAAATCGGTGTCGAGTCAATATTATGACACTTCGTTATATATTAGAACAATGATTATGGACTGATGGGTATGAATAAGTGCTCTATATATTATCCATATTGAATAAAATAAAGACACTGCTTTAAATGCTGTAGAAGATGGCAATAGGTGGCCATAAACGCAGCTCTCATTCACATTGCTGTTTCCTTTAAAGTTTAATGCCATTTTTATCTATTAAGGGATCAATCTTATTCGTAGATCAGTGTTTAGTGTCTCAAAATATTAAAAATATTTTTCATGGATGCAATTATAACACTTTTAAAGTGTATCTAAAAAATTAAATCTTTTAGTTGTGCATGCATTTAAAAACACATGGTGTATATTTGATCTGTCAGAGCTTAATCCATCGAATGCTTTGCTATCTTAAAAGACATGAGGTTGAGCAATTACGTTGTGTTGTTTTGATCTATGCACTTTTTTCTAAATGGGAGAATTTAAATTTAAAATTATGGAGTGTAAATAATGCAACGCAAATTGAAATTAAGTTTTTGTGCGGTAATGGCCAGTGGTTTTTTTGTCAAGATTGCGAGTGCATATGGAGTAGCTACACCAAGAGAAAAGTTATTAACACCAGTAAGTATCAGTGAACACCTAGAAGAGACAAGAAAGTTGTTATCAGAAGTGAGGGGACTAAAAGAAAAAAAGGGGGGATCAAAAAAGATAGAGAATAAACAGACAGTAGAAGGAAGTGATCTTTCAGAAGAGGAAAGGAAGAGATTAGAAAAGCTATTCTTTGAAGTACTCACAAATTCAATAATAAGCGATGGTGCTACGATCTATATTACTAACCGTGACTCTGAAGGTTCTGAAATAAATAGCTTTAACTATAAAGATGCAGCTTATTCCATTAATAATACGGTTAGAGAAGGGGGAAAACTCTACATTGATGCAGCAAGTGTTAGCAGGGATACGACAATTGAGCATGGTGGGATTGAGTTTGTCCAAAACTTGAGCAGTTCGGAATATGCCGCTGTTAAAAAAGGGGGGAAACAAATTGTTGAGAGTGGTGCAAATGCAGAAGGGGCTCAAATCCATGGCGGTGAGCAGATTATTTTTGGTAAGGGGTTTCTTGGGGATGGTTTGTCGCGTAAAGATAAGGAAAGTAGTGCTTATGGCACTGAAATTCATGCTGCAGATGGAATGCTAGGAATACAAAGTGTCTATAGTGGGGGGATGGCTGTTGACACAAAGATTATGAAAGGTGGTGTCCAGAATCTTGATGGTAAAGAGAATTTTCATAACGGTTTCTCAGAAGATGCTGATACAGCCGATATAAAAGATGAAGATTTTACAATTAATGAGGGGGCTTTTGCACTGAGTACCGAACTTTTTAAAAATGGTATGCAGAATATCTTTGCAGGAGGGAATGCGAGCGAAGTTACTTTATACGATAGAGCTACTCAGAAGATATATGATTCTGGATACGTGGATAATCTAACCATTAATCATCAAGCACAATCATGGGTTTTTGCCGGTGCGATATTAGATAAGGATACAAATGTTAATGATTTTGGCAACCTCTATCTCTATGCTGGAAATGGTGAAGCTGTTACGGAAGTAGAAAATCTTAATTTAAATGGAGAAGATAGCAAACTATACATTATTGCTCCTGAAGATAACAGCAAAAAACCTCACGTTAATATCCAGAATTTAACTGGAAGTGGCAGAGTTATTTTTACGTACTTAGGGACTAATAAGCATTACTCTAAGCTTAATATTGATGATCTTTCAGGTTCTTTACATTTTGATTTTAATGTCAACTTTGCCAAGCATCTTAGTGATTATCTTGTCATTAAAGAAAGTGGTTCAGGTTATCACACAATAAGTGTGGCTGATTCTGGGCGTGAAATTACAATCCCTTCCCACAAAAAGCTTAAATTAATTTCTGATCGCAGCGGAAATGCTCATTTTATTCTGGCAAACACTTTTGGTGAAAAAATCAAAGCTATTGATGCCGGAACCTATCGGTATAGTTTGAAACATAGAAACAATAAGGGGGCTGGTAAAATTTGGTATTTAGATGCGAATTATGCTCTTGATGAGACAAATACCTCTTTATTTTCTGATTTTAGCTTGCAACCATTTGCTATAGCTTCATTATCGAAGGATCTCACAGAACGCACAATTGAAAAGGGGATGATTGTTACGATTGCTGATCCTAGCTTTGATAGTAACGTTGAGAAAGTTGAAAGCACTGGAGAAACTTCGATTAGTAATACAGTTAAAGACGGTGGAAAGATCTCCGTTTATCACGGTGGTTTTAGCTTGTATACAACAATTCAAAGAGGCGGCACTGAGCTTGTTAGAACACAGGGTCTTTCACAGGATAGTACAGTTAAGAGAGAGGGAAAACAAAAGGTTAAAGATGGGGGAAAAGTTGAAGGGGCTAAAATTTACGGTGGTGAGCAGTTTGTTTCAGGAAAGTCTGATATCAAAGGGGAGATGGTAAGGAGTAGCGCTCATGACACTATCGTTTCTGGTGAGAATGGAGTGCGAGGATATCAGAATGTGTATGATGATGGAGAGGTTTTTAGCTCAAAGATCATGGAAGGAGGGGTACAAAATCTTTATGTGGAAGAAGATTTAGACCATTATAGCAGTTTTGCCTTTGATACGAAGGTCTTTTCTGGTGGACAGCAACATGTTTTAGCGGGAGGAATCGCGATTGGCGTTCTTTTAGAAGGGACTGCTTTTCAGGCAATAGATTTAGGAGGTTATGTAAAAGATTTAACCGTTAAGGATCAAGCACAATCGTGGTTACATGGTGGCGCAACATTGGAAGGAAAGACAACGGTTAATGATTCTGGACGGATTTATCTTTATGCTGGTGCAGAGCAATCTCGTACTGAAGTAGAAAAAATTGTCTTAAATGGCAGAGATACAAAATTGTACGCGATTGCCTCTAATATAGATGGTGAAAGTTCTTTGATTGAGAATCTGAGTGGGAATGGTCGTGTTATTTTTACTTCTACCGTGTTTAATCCACATTACTCTAAACTTGAGATCAATGATCTTTCAGGGAGTTTACATTTTAGGTTGCATACTAATTTTGCAGAACAGCGCGGTGATTATCTTCTGATCAAAAAAGGATCAGGTAATCACACCATAAGCGTTATCGATTCTGGTGTTGAAATTACCAATTCTCCTCTACAAGATCAGAATTTAGTTTTGGAGCTTGATTTAATTCATGTTCAAAGCGGAAATGCGCATTTTACTCTGACAGATTTTTCTGGTGAAGAGACGAGTACGATTGATGGTGGAGCCTACATGTATGGCTTAAAGACAAAAGATGATAATGGGGGAAAGACTTGGTCTTTGGCTACATCACAAATAACTTCTGCTCCTGTAATTCCTTCACCTCATGTGGAGTCGCCTATAGATAAGCTTCCTGAAAAAGAAGAAAATATGACATCGGCAAAAGATTTTAGTATCTCTGATGTAATTCATTACAGCATTGGGGAAGGAGGAGGAATTCTACAAAGCTCTTTGCTCGGTGATGATAACGTAGTTTATGTCTCTGATGATGGAGAGCAAGGTATTCTTAAGAAGTCTATTAATAATACAATTCAGGGATCAGGAAGACTTTATGTTGAAGCTGGTGGTTTCAGTAAAAATACAACCATTGAAAATGGTGGTACTGAGATTGTAGGGGAACAGGGGGTCTCAGAATCTACGATTATTTACGAGGGTGGAAAACAAAAAGTGGAGGGGGGAGGCTCTGCATTGAGAGCTGAAATTTATGGTGGGGAGCAGCTTGTTTTTGGAGATGGGTATGTGGACGGTGGAATTGTTGGGAGCAGTGCTTATGATACGACAATTTATGGTCAAGGTGACACACTGGGACAGCAGAATGTATATGATGATGGAATGGTTGTCAGAACAAAAGTGATGAGTGGAGGAGTACAAACTCTTGCTAAGTGGTTTCCTAATGATGATAACTTTGCAGAAAAAGCCGGCAGTTTAGCTGTAAATGCTGAAATCTTTTCAGAGGGTGTGCAGCGTGTTTTAGCAGGAGGTGAAGCAAATACAGTCATTTTACGCACTGGTGGTGTTCAAGAAGTCTATGCAGGTGG
The DNA here is from genome assembly GCF_042196205.1 of Bartonella sp. AP21QHHD. NCBI lineage: Bacteria > Pseudomonadati > Pseudomonadota > Alphaproteobacteria > Hyphomicrobiales > Bartonellaceae > Bartonella > Bartonella sp. AP21QHHD. Next base: position 98,218 of record NZ_JBHIPT010000023.1, read on the forward strand.
AATTGTAAAGAATCTAACGATTGAAGGTAATGCTAATTCATGGATTTCTCCTGGTGCAATATTAGGAGGAGAAATAAAAGTTCAGGATTTTGGTGGGCTCCATCTTGATGCTGGAGACGATGGTCAACAAACTATAGTAGAAAACATTGAATTAAATGGAGAAGACGCTCAATTATACTCCGTTGCTCGTGGGTTTGACGACAAAAGTACACGCATTCAGCAGTTAAGCGGTGTAGGAAAAGTCATTTTTACCTCTTTTGAAGATGATTTATATTACTCTCAGCTTTACATTGATAATCTAGCAGGGAGTCTACATTTTAACTTTAATGTTAGCCTTGCAGAAGAAAAAGGTGATTATCTCTTTATCAAAAATGGCCGTGGTTCTCACACAATAAGTATTTTAGATTCCGGTATTGAAATTGTTGATCCTTCTTCAACAGAACTTGATTTAATTGTTGATCAAAGTGGTGGCGCATCTTTTACTCTACAAAGTTTTTCTGGTGCAAAAATTCCAATTATTGATGGGGGAACTTATACCTATGGCTTAAAACACAAAAATATTGAGAATGAAGAGGGAAAAATTTGGTATTTGACTGCAGTTTACATGGATAGTGCGTCACACAGAAGCAGATCTATGCGGCATTTAAATCAAAATCAATCAGTTTTTTCTCTTTCAACTATTGCAGCACCACAAGCGCATGCTATTAAATTGCCACGTCGAAGAAAAAACCGCCAAAACTTAAGGCAAAAATCTCAGGTTTCTGTATCTCCAACTGTTTCCTCTCTTGGAAGTCATGTTATTGAAGTCTTAGGTTCAGGAAGTTCTCATCCTCTTTCTGATGAAAAACAACAAACTGCTGTTTCAACCTCTTCTCAATCTTTAGCCGATCAAATGATTGTGCGTCCAGTTCATAAAGAACAACCTTTTCCACAATTGAGTGAGAAACTTTCAGTTTCTCACTTTTTGACCACTCCCTCTACAGATGCGGTATTGTCTATGTCTGTGGCTCCAGCGATGGTTTTTCACAATGAAATGCAAACCGTACGTGCGGGAAGAGGAATTCTAGATAAAAGTAAAAAGAATACGGCTTTATGGACCTATGCGATTAAATCTAAAGAGAGTGTTGTTACAGAGCATATAGATTTTAAACTGGATCAGACCGGTATCGTTTTGGGGATCAATGGTTTAAGCGAGTGGGAAAATGGAGAATTTTATATAGGTGGTTTTGGCAGTTATGATCGTGCCCGTGTTGCGCATGCACGGGGGGGTAACAGTGGAATCAATACTTATGGTATTGGTGCTTATGTCACTTATTTTGATCATAGTGGATGGTATCTCGATGGTATTTTAAAATACAATCATTATCAAAATACTCTAAAAGCCGTTTCAACGAATGGTTTAGGGATTGAAGGAACATATACTCAAAGGGCATTGGGAACTTCCTTTGAAGCTGGTTATCGACTTAAGACGTCAAAGAACAGTTGGTTACAGCCTTATGGACAATTTACATGGTTACAAGTTGAGGGTAAAGAAATCAAGTTATCGAATGACATGACAGGTGACATGTGTCCATTCACTTCATTACGCAGTGAGGTTGGCTTATCTTTAGGATATGAATTTGGTTCTCACATGGATTCCTCATCGCTTGCGTATATTACAGCAGCATGGTTGCGTGAGAATAAAGATGACAATCAAACGTTAATTAATCAACGCCATCCATTTACCACTGACTTATCGGGGAATGCAGGTAAATTAGGAATAGGTTTAAGCAGTTTAGTGAGTGAGAAGTTAAAGTTATATGGTGAGGCCCATTATATTAAAGGGCGTAAAACAAAACAGTCCTTTCAGGGTATTTTAGGTGTACGCTATCGTTTCTAACGATATGGTTATTTTTTAGTTATCTTTAAATGTATGATTAGTTTTTTTAAGTTTTTAATGCAGCATCAGAGAACAATTTTTCAGAGTACGCAGCTTCGTTTTTCATGATAAACTGTATACCCTTATATACTTGATTATGCATTACTTTTTATCTTTGATAAGAAAACTCCGAGAAAATGCTAAAGAAGCACTATAAAAACGCCCTTATATTCTTGATCAAAAAAGTATTTAAAAACTATAAAGAACGGTTTTTTATGAGATAAGGGGGATTTTTAAGAAGGATTATTGCAATCTAAGGTTGAAAATATGTTTTGTAGAGCTAATTACGTTCAGTGTCTATGCAGGCGTGAAAGGGGGGAGGATATGGCTCTACAATATAAATGGAAACGACATTGTTGGATACTCATGTTGAGCAGCTGTTTTGTGCAGGCTGCTGCTGCAAATGAGAGGGGGATACCGCTTTTTTGTCAATCTTCAAGTTATGAAAATAGCAAAATATTTCAGGATCAATACAATGAGGATATGAAAACGGGAAGATGCATACTTGGAGCATCTAATGATGTTATTATAAGGGCGCGTAATGAATTAGACTTTTTAAAAAAGCCTAGCGATTTTACTGAGGATAAGGGCGCTAGAGTGTTTGTGAGTCAACAGGAGCTTGACAGCAGTCATCGTGAAAATGTTGAAAATAATGTACAAGAACACAATACTAAAATTCTTAAAAAACCTGAACTTATTTCCATTAAAGATGGGGCACTGTTAGAAAATTATATTCTTGATAATGAAGGTAAAGCATACATTTCAAATGATGGTGAGATTGATAGCCCAGGGCGATCCATTAATAACACAGTAAGGAATGGTGCAGAGCTTTATGTGTATGCAGGAGGACTCAGTGAGGATAGTAAAATTGAACATGGCGGAATTGAAAATGTTGAGGCTTTAAAGGGAAAACAAGGCTTTTCGAAAAATGCAGTCGTTAAAGAAGGTGGACAACAAAGTGTTGGAAATGGAGGAAAAGTAGAGGGGACTAAAATTTATGGTGGTGAGCAACTTGTTTTCGGGGAGGGGGATGTTGGAGAAGAGGTTAAAGGGAGTAGTGCTTCTCATACTATCATTTATGGTCAAGATGAAACACTAGGCCAACAAAAAGTATATGATGGCGGAAAAGTTTGGAATACGAAAGTTATGCAAGGGGGTGTCCAAGAGGTTGGACAAAAGTCTCAAAGTGCAAAAAATGGTGGTTTTGCATTTGACACAGAAGTTTTTGGCGGTGGTAAACAACGTATCTTAAAAGGCGGTCAGGCTATTGGAGTTATTTTAAATGAGAGTGCTATTCAGGAAATATATACTGATGGATCTGTAAAAAATCTAACAATGAATGATCAAACAAAATCATGGGTGCATGCTGGGGCAACATTAGAAGGAAAGACACAGTTAAATCATTCTGGGCAGATCCATCTTTATGCTGGGAATGATCAACATCATACCATAGTAGAAGATATTATTTTAAATGGAAAAGATACAAAACTGTACTCTATTACTGATGAGTTTGATGGAAAAAGTTCTTTGATACAAAAATTAAGTGGTGAAGGGAGTGTTATTTTTTCGTTTACAGGTTCTGATCCATATTATTCTCAGCTTCATGTGAATAATCTTTCAGGAAATTTACATTTCGCGTTCAATACTACGATTGCCCATAACCGTGGTGATTATCTCTTGGTTGAGAAAGGTGCTGGGAATCATACGATAAGTGTTGCTGATTCTGGAGTTGAAATCACGGATCCTTTTTCAAATAAGCGTGATTTAATTATGGATCAAAGTGGTGGAGCACATTTTACACTGACAGATCTTAAGGGTGACAAAATTAACGCCATTGATGGTGGAACTTATATGTATGATTTGAAAGAAAGAAAGGATGAAAATGGAAAAGTTTGGTTTTTATCTGCAGATCGCCTCAGTGGACCAGAAACCTCTATTCCAGATCCGGAAAATCCTTTTGTTCCTGGTGAAACAACAACGACACCCTCTACAGATGCAGTATTAACGTTGTCCGTAGTTCCTGGACTTATTTTTAATAATGAGTTGCAAATTATACGGAATGGTAGAAAAATTTGGGACAGAAATAAGAAAGATATCGAACTATGGACTTATGGGATTAAGAGCAGAGAACGTGTTGCGACAGGCCATACACACTTTAAGCTTGGGCAAACAGGTTTAGTTTTTGGTGCTGATCAGTTGAGTGAATTAAGGCATGGAGAGTTGTATGTTGGTGGTTTCGGTAGTTATGATCAAGCACGTATTTCTCATGCACGAGGTGGTAATAGTGATCTGAGCTCTTATAGCATTGGAACTTACGCAACTTATTTTGATCATCGCGGATGGTATATGGATGGTGTTTTGAAATATAATTATTACCGAAATAATTTGAAAGCCATATCAACGAATGGTTTAGCCATTCAAAGTCATTACAATCAGTGGGCGATAGGTGGATCATTTGAGATTGGTTGTTATTTTGAACCGGCACAGAATACTTGGATGCAGCCTTATATCAAGCTAACAGGTTTGCAGGTTGAAGGTAAAAGAATAAAACTTTCCAATGGAATGATAGGTGATCTAAGCCCATTAACTTCATTCCGCAGTGAAGTTGGATTGACTGCAGGACATGAATTTTTTGTGAGTTCAGAAACTTCATTAACAGCTTACATTATGGCAGCTTGGTTGCGTGAGAATATAAATAATAATTATACGACAATTAATAACCAGTATAAATTTATTACAGATTTGTCAGGCAGTGCGGGTAAATTGGGAATTGGTTTAAACGGTTCGGTCAATGATAAACTAACACTTTATGCGGAAGCACATTATCTAAAAGGACATAAGATTAAGAATGCTCTTCAAGGTATTTTAGGATTACGCTATAGTTTCTAAATATGTGTGCATGGCTGATTAACTTTACAAATGTAATTGTTTTGCAAACTTAAACAGATAACGTTCGGCTATGTCTTCTCGAGAGTGTAAGGACTTTCTCAAATAGTAGAAATGTCTTTATACTCTTTCTTTTAAAGGCAACATACTGAATTTATAATAATAATTCATTTCTATGCATGGTGAATGAGAGTCACAAAAATCATAGGATTCTCTCATTCCAAATCTGTTTATGTTGAATCAATCAAAATTATTCGCTTGGCACATCGCAAGCGGGATGAAGGTGTGTATAAAAACTATACAAAAAAGAAGTAAAAATGTCTCTGATGAATCGTCTCTAGTGTCAAGGGCTATCACAACATTGGGATGGCAAAGTGTATGATGATACCGGCCCGCTTCTTCATAAGCGTAAAGATTGGGGGTCAATGGCTTTACCGGTATACCATTCATGGATGACGTCGCGAAATGGGCTTGAGTGCATTGAGAGATGTCTCTTTAAAACAAGTGCGTGAATGTACAACCCAATGGCGTTTTGTTTTACGTGAAGGGGGGCGCCATTAAAGGGCACGAGCATTTTTTTCATCTATAATTCCAGATATGCAAATTATTCCTTGAATTTAAGTAAACACTTTGAATTTTATTCAATTTTCTGCCTTAAGTTAGAGCTTTTTAGTGGTTTATAGATAAACAACTTAAAGTTGTTTAAATTAAAAAATACACTAAAAAATTGTATTTAGACATAAATAAAACACATTATGATACAATCTAAAACGAGCTACCTATGTAGCCGCGGGGTATTTTTCTAAATAATTGAGAGTGGAGTGTGGATAATGCGGTATAAATACAAATTAAGTTTTTCAGTATTGATGATCAGTAGTTATCTTGTGCAATCTGCAAGTGTAGTTGAGAGTAGGAATAGAGTGCTAACAAGAGCAACACATGTGGTAAATAGAGAAGAGGAAGAAAAAAAAATAGCACTGATGTCTAATTTTTTTCGCAATAATACTATTCTCAAAGATGGTGATGTAGAGCTTGTTGATAATGGAGAAAGTTCTGTAGGTTCCACTATTAAAAAAGGAGGGATGCAAATAGTTACACGGGCTGGAATTGCAATGAACGCCAAAATTTTGGGAGGTCAGCAGTTTATTCATGAAGAGCCATATATTGATCTTACAAGCGTGGAGAGAAAAAGTAGTGCATATAATTCCACAGTTACTGGGGATGGTGGAACAGTTGGACAGCAGAATGTGTATGATGGAGCGTGGGGTTGGTATACGAAAGTGGGAGATAACGGAGAACAAAATCTTTATGCAGGACAAAGAAAAGAGGGGGGAAAATCAATGTATGCTGAGGTCTCTGGGAATGGGAGACAGCACGTCTTAGCGTTAGGAGAATCTTATGCTACTAATTTGAAAGATCATGCTATTCAAGTTGTATATCCTGAAGGGTTTGTGGATGGTCTGACTGTTAACAACTTTGCTAAATCGTGGTTCCATGTTGGTGTACAAGAGGTCCTTGGAGAAGTAAGGATCAATGATCACGGAGAACTTTATTTATTCGCTGGTGATAGGACAAATCATACGACTAAGAAAAAAATTCCTATAAAGGACAGAGTGGATGAAACAATATTTGAGGTTGGTGAACGGAATATGGGAGAAAAACCTCAGATTGAAATTGAAGATTTAGGGGGGCAAAATGGGACTGTTATTTTTACTTCTATACCGTATGATCCACGATATATTTCACTTCATGTTGAGAAACTTTCAGGGAGTTTACATTTTCGATTCAATATTAGTGCTACGGGGGATTCGAGTGATTACTTATCGATTGATGAGGGCGCAGGTAATCACAAAATAAGCGTTGCAGATTCTGGTCGTGAAATTACAGGTCTTCTCTCACAAAAGAATAGTTTGGTTACAGGGATTAATTTAATTACTGATAGAAGCCACAATGGAGGCGCTAATTTTACTCTGGCAGACCTTTCGGGTAAGGACATTACAGCTGTTGATGGTGGGGCCTATCAATATCAATTGCTGAAGAGAGATAGATGTGCTGATTCTAGTGGTAGTGCTACAATTTGGTATTTAGGAAGAGCCTCTGGAGGTACGACACGTTCGAATACTGAAGCACAGTGTGTAAACAAGAAAACGAAGATTCCTCTTGCATTATCTGATCAAGGTGCTCCTTCTAGAGGAAAAAATACAGGCTCTCGTAAACCTACTATAAAACAACCAGCTAAACCACGACCTCCACGTCATTTAAGAGGGGCACAGAATGTCTCTAGTGTTTCTGTATCTCCAACTGTTTCCTCTCTTGGAAGTCATGTTATTGAAGTCTTAGGTTCAGGAAGTTCTCATCCTCTTTCTGATGAAAAACAACAAACTGCTGTTTCAACCTCTTCTCAATCTTTAGCCGATCAAATGATTGTGCGTCCAGTTCATAAAGAACAACCTTTTCTACAATTGAGTGAGAAACTTTCAGTTTCTCACTTTTTGACCACTCCCTCTACAGATGCGGTATTGTCTATGTCTGTGGCTCCAGCGATGATTTTTCACAATGAAATGCAAACCGTACGTGCGGGAAGAGGAATTCTAGATAAAAGTAAAAAGAATACGGCTTTATGGACCTATGCGATTAAATCTAAAGAGAGTGTTGTTACAGAGCATATAGATTTTAAACTGGATCAGACCGGTATCGTTTTGGGGATCAATGGTTTAAGCGAGTGGGAAAATGGAGAATTTTATATAGGTGGTTTTGGCAGTTATGATCGTGCCCGTGTTGCGCATGCACGGGGGGGCATCAGTGGTATCAATACTTATGGTATTGGCGCTTATGTCACTTATTTGGATCATAGTGGATGGTATCTCGATGGTATTTTAAAATACAATCATTATCAAAATACTCTAAAGGCAGTTTCAACGAATGGTTTAGGGATTGAAGGAAGTTATAGGCAATGGGTGCTGGGCGCCTCCTTTGAAGCAGGTTATCGACTTCAGACGTCAAAGAACAGTTGGTTGCAGCCTTATGGACAATTTACATGGTTGCAAGTTGAGGGTAAAGAAATCAAGTTATCGAATGACATGACAGGTGACATGCGTCCATTCACTTCATTACGCAGTGAGGTTGGTTTATCTTTAGGATATGAATTTGGTTTTCACATGGATTCCTCATCGCTTGCGTATATTACAGCAGCATGGTTGCGTGAGAATAAAGATGACAATCAAACGTTAATTAATCAACGGCATTCATTTACCACGGACTTATCAGGGAATGCAGGTAAATTAGGAATAGGTTTAAGCAGTTTAGTGAGTGAGAAGTTAAAGTTATATGGTGAGGCCCATTATATTAAAGGGCGTAAAACAAAACAGTCCCTTCAGGGAATTATAGGTGTACGCTATAGTTTCTAACGATATGGTTATTTTTTAATTGATCTCAATGATAATTTTGATAGGAAGCATTTAAGATTATGAAAGAAGATTCAATATTTATTGAGATTCTGTAGCGTATCTTTATGATGGGATGAGCAATTGCAGGTATTTTTATTAAAGTTTTCTTTATAATTTATTCTATGTTTTTGAGAATTTGTGTAGATTTTTGCAGAGTCACTTGGCAAAGGGTTCCTTGCTCGCTATAGAAATGGCTAGAGAATATTATAAATGAAATAAAGGTGGTTAAATGGCTTTAGAGCGTACTTTTTCGATGATTAAACCAGACGCAACCCGTCGTAATTTGACTGGCGCAATTACTAAAATGCTTGAGGATGCGGAGCTACGTGTTATTGCGTCTAAACGTGTCTGGATGAGCAAACGTGAGGCTGAAAAATTTTATGCTGTTCATAAAGAACGTCCTTTTTTTAGTGAATTGGTTGAATTCATGTCTTCTGGTCCAACCGTTGTACAAGTTTTGGAAGGTGAAAATGCAATAGCTAAAAACCGTGAAGTAATGGGGGCTACGAATCCTAGTGATGCAGAAGAAGGGACAATTCGTAAGGTTCATGCTTTATCGATTGGCGAAAATTCTGTCCATGGATCCGATAGTGCTGAAACGGCAAAAACAGAAATCGCCTTTTGGTTTCCTGAGGTAGAAATTGTTGGTTAATAAAGCGTTTATAATAATAAAGCGTATATAAGAAGCAAAAATCCGAAACACTATATTTCGGTTTTTTGCTTATGAGATTATAGATTTTTTTGAAAGCATATGGAGCATTAATCGTTTTTTTAGCTTTTAATATTGCAGCTGCTTTTACGAAAATATAAAGGCTATTTACTCTTTTTTGAATAGCTTTTATCTACACGTCCCCCTTATTTGTAATGTGCAAAAAAGCATTTTATTGATCTATCATTAATAAAAATAAATCAATCTTATGCTATTCTCATCTCTTATTTAAGTACAAAAAGATAAATCATCATTATAAAATTCCATACTATTCATAGGATAACGTGTTTTAAACCTGCACGAAAATAATCCCACCCTGTCCACAATGTAAGGAGGGCAGAAATCCACAGCATAGTAATGCCAAACTCTACTGTGTAAGGGAAAATTTTATTACCGGCTGGTCCAGCTAAAAGAAATACAATAGCGATCATCTGTACAAAAGTTTTCCATTTTGCAAGACGAGAGACAGGAACACTAACTTTTAACTCCGCCAAATATTCACGTAATCCTGATACAAGAATTTCTCTGCAAAGAATGATAATAGCTGCCCATAGAGTCCACCCAGCGATGGTACTGTCTGCGGCAAGCAAGAGCAAACAAGCAGAGACGAGAAGTTTATCGGCGATTGGATCTAACATGCGACCAATATTGGATGTTTGTTCCCAAATACGAGCAAGGTAACCGTCAAGAAAGTCAGTAATGGATGCAACGATAAAAATAGAAACAGCAATCCAGCGAGTGATATCACTTGATTGTAGTCGCCCTTCTAAAAAAAAGCATGCAACAACCATTGGGACTGCAACAATTCGTGCATAAGTTAAAATATTTGGAAAAGAAAAAGTATGATTTTTCATGGAGCCATTTTTAATTCTTGTGAAAGAGAATATATTTCCTAAACGTAACAAGGCGAAGGTTATGAAACAAGCCTATTTTTCATGAAAATGGTTATAAATTTTTTGTGCAATTGTCATAGAGATTCCCGTAACTTTTTTTAAATCTTCAAATGAGGCACTAGCAACAGCTTTGGCACTTCCAAAATGATGAAGCAATGCACGCTTTCTTGTCGGACCGATATTTTCGATTTCATCAAGTGGGTTTTTGAATGTTGCTTTTTTTCGTTTTATCCTATGAGTTCCAATCGCAAAACGGTGTGCTTCATCACGCAGACGTTGCAAAAAATAGAGGATAGGATCACGTGGAGGAAGTGTAAAGGGGGGAATACCTTTTATAAAAAATCGTTCACGTCCCGCATGACGGTCAACACCTTTGGCGATTCCAACAACTGTGAAGAGATCATTTAATTGTAATTCAGCAAGTATTGCATGTACGCTGTTGATTTGTCCTTCACCACCATCGATTAAGATAAGGTCAGGCCAAATGGGAAAAAGATCATCATCTTTTATGTTATGACTTCTATTTGGCAGATCATGCTCTTTGATAAGGCGTGAAAATCTTCGTTTAATCACTTCTTTCATCATGCCAAAATCATCGCCAGGCGTGATATCTGTTGAGCGAATGTTGAATTTTCGATATTGATTTTTAATAAATCCCATTTGACCAGCAACAATCATAGCCCCTACAGCATTTGTTCCCATGATATGAGAATTGTCATAGACTTCTATCCGGTGTGGAGGAAAAGGTAGTTGGAATGTTTTAGCAAGACCTTGAAGCAATTTTGTATGGGTGGCTGTTTCAGAAAGCTTATGTTCAAGTGCTTCATGAGCATTGAGATAGGCACGATTAACAAGAGTTTTCCGTTCACCTTGTTTGGGTAAAGAGAGGGATACTTTGTGGTTTGCTTTGAGACTAAATGCTTCTGTAAGAAGTGCCTTTTCTTCAATTTCTTCAGATAAAAGGATGCTTTTGGGAAGTGGTTTATCATCGTAAAATTGGGCAAGAAAACTCGCTAAAATTTCAGTGCGGGAAAAAGAGGGATCTGCTTTAGGAAAATAGGCACGGTTTCCCCAATTTTGCCCCATGCGAAAAAAGAACACTTGAATACAGGTCATTCCTTCTTTTTGCGCAATTGCAAATACATCCGCTTCTTTTATCGTTTGAGGATTAATACCTTGATGGCTTTGTATGTGAGAAAGGGCTGATAAGCGGTCACGATAGGAAGCTGCTTGTTCAAAATCAAGATTTTCTGCGGCTTTATGCATAGCTTGAACCATATCGCTTTTAATAGATTGATCTTTTCCCGAAAGGAACGCTTTTGCTCCTTTCACCAGTTCTTTATAATCACTGTCACTAATTTCATGAGTACAAGGTGCAGAACATCGCTTAATTTGATAAAGCAAACAGGGGCGTGTACGGTTTTCAAAAACTGAATCAGTACAGGTTCGTAATAAAAAGGCGCGTTGTAAAACATGAACTGTTTGTGTCACTGCACCAGCAGAAGCAAAAGGACCAAAATAGTGAGCTTTTCGTGTTCGAGCACCACGATGTTTGTAAAGTGCAGGCACTCGATGATCATCTGTAATCATAATATAAGGGAAACTTTTATCATCACGCAGGAGTACATTAAAATGTGGATGCAATCTTTTGATGAGATTGGCTTCTAAAAGGAGTGCTTCTGTTTCTGTATGGGTGACGATAAATTCCATATGATATGTTGCACGAATCATGCGGGTAATACGATTATTGTGTCCTTGTTCACGTGTATAGTTTGAAACACGTTTTTTGAGATTACGGGCTTTGCCAACATAAAGAATATCACCATTTTCACCAATCATCCGGTAAACCCCTGGCTTATGCGGAAGGTGTCTAACAAACTCTTGTATGAATTTGATACCTTGGAACTGATTTTTCTCATTGCTTTGATTGGCATTATGCCATGTAACATTAGAGAGAAAAGAAAGTTTTTCCCGTTCATTTTGCGGACAATTTGTATTATTTTTCAGGACCATTCCGTTTGTTACGAATATGTTATTTGTTTAATATATGAAATATTCTTTTTTATTAAATAATGATTATTTATGTCTTTATAATTTTTTTCTATAAATAATATCTTATAACATAAGAGTATGATTTTAGAGAGCCGATCTTTCATAAAAAATATGAGAGTTGTTATTCTAAGACAGCTTTATGAATTTGCCCAATTTATCCATTAAAATGATTGAAATAAGAAATCCATGATGATTAAGAGGATAGACTTTCTAAAAGGAAAAAAATTAATTCACGCTGATCGTTCTTAGCTTACCATTATAATATGTTGGTATTATCCAAAGAATCAAAGAACTTTATCATTTAATGCCTTTGTATTTTACAACATGATATTTGATTTAGAAAAAATATCAGAGAAAGATCTAACATAACAGATGTTCTTTTTGAAGCCACTTATGCGTTATTTGGGCATTTTCATCTTGTCCCAGACGGTTGATAAGAAAGGGGCTGAGTTTTTTCATTTCTTCTTCCAAAAGGTAGGGAGGGTTAATAATAATCATACCACTTCCATTCATTGTCGGTGGACTTGAACTTTTTCGGATACGCATTTCAAGCTGTAGAATCTTAGGAATTCCGGTTTGATAAAGCGCGTGAAGAAAACTTTCAATTTCTTTGTCATATTTAACAGGATACCATAAAGCGTAGATTCCTCCAGAAAAGCGACGATAGGCTTTCGTTAATCCATCAATAAGGCGGGAAAACTCTCCAGTTTTTTCAAAGGGAGGGTCAACAAGGATAAACCCACGTTTTTCTTTTGGTGGTACATGAGCATTTAAGGAAAGCCAACCATCTAAATGCAGAACTTTTGTTTGATAATCTCCTGCAAAGTTTTTTGCTAAAATATGATAATCTTCATTGTGCAATTCTATTGCGGTGAGGCGATCTTGTTTCCGTAATAATTGACGAATAAGAACAGGAGATCCAGGATAAAATACAATTTCTTTTTCCCCTTTATTGAGGGCATCAATGATATCACACCATGGACAAAGGAGTGTTCTTAAATCTTCTGGGATAGGAGTTGAAAAAAGTCGTTGGACACCTTCGCGACACTCTCCTGTTTTATGTGCTTCTAAAGAAGAAAGGTCATAAATACCGATTCCAGCATGCGTATCTATAACGCGAAAAGCTTTTTCTTTGCGTTTGAGATATTCTACAATGCGAGTGACAATAATGTGTTTAAAAACATCAGCAAAATTGCCAGCATGATAAATATGCCGATAATTCATGGAGTAAACTCTATCATATGTATAACTGTACCGGATTATTAGCATAGAATAATAGAATTGATATCCATAAAAATACTCTTGTAGAAATCAAACAATACCCTCACTCCCACATTATACACTACAGAAAAAATATTAATGTCATCAGAGCATTTATTCACAGAGCTATTTTTATATAATGAGATTAATCATTAAAATTTTAATTTTTTTATATGAAAGATAGACAAGAAGAGATCAAACATTTCAATAGAGATATTTATGTTGTAAGAGAAATTTTTTATGATCGCGGACTCTTCTAGGAAGACTATAAAAAACACTCAATTAACGAGAATATTAGTGAAGTTTGTTGAAAATTGAAGGGTATCTTTCAAATTCATTCATCAATTTGCTTGTTTAAAGATTAAAGAATTTCAAATGCTTGATAAAAACATTGTTACATTTATAAGTTTTTTAGCAAGCGTAAAATTATGGATAGAGCAATAAAGTGCTGGTGTTATAGTGATAGATTTTTGTAAAAGTGTGAATGAATTTCATTGCTTTAAGCGGAGCCAAAGCTTTACATTATACACGCTAAATAGCTAGGTTATTGTGTATGATGCTAAAATAAAACTTTTGAAAATTGATATGTGCTCTGCAAGCTATCTCAATCAAAATGAGGAATTTTAAACTAAAGTAAATAGGTTTATCTATCTCTAACACTGTATTATCGAGCGGCTTTATGAGGTAATCTTATAAAAAAGGCTAGGATAAGAAATTCTTTTTATATGGATTATGCTTCGATACCATGCTTTTGATTGAATGTAATTTTCTATTCATGCCCATTCTGTTTTCAATACTGAGATAGGTTAAACACATGATATTATGAGAACGCATGCCCAGAATCCGGAGACTTGTAATAGTTAGAGCATACAGTGGCTTAGAGAGCTGGTTATATGGAGGTATTTTACTAAATAAAGGCACAAGCTGGTACCTTTTTTATTTTTTAGCAGTATTGCCATACCTCTTGGCACTTGAGTTGGTTCATAAAGTGCATTTTTACTCTTTCCGCTAATAGTTTTTATTTACACGCCAGATATTTAATTGAATACGATGATGGCTCATATTTCGTATTGTATATGGAATAATGGATGATAAAATTCCCACCCCAACGCAAAGAGTAAATGTTGTGCGTAAGATGATCGTTTTTGAAGAGACTGATGATGTGTTAAGAAAGTTTTTTAGAGATTTTTCTTTCTGATTTTTTTAATTGAATACGTAAAATGTTTTACAGCATGTTATGATTTTTATCAGTAAAGGATAATTTGGCGGAAATGTTTGTAATGATACGTACAACATTGTTTAAAAGGAAAGACATTGGCTATAGTATTTACAGGAAGATGAGTAACCTAAGAGATCAGATGAAGTTATTTTAGAAAAGTTTTTAAGTGTTTTGAACTTTGTATGAAGTGGTTTATCATTTTTGAATGGTTTGTGTTATAATACGCTAAAAAAGGATGAGAGGATAAAAAGTTCTTTTTGCAATAAAAGCGTGTAATTGCTTTTAAGTTAAGAAGAAAATATATAAGTAAGATATTATATTTGATACCTCCTTCAGAGGAAGCATGAATAAATGAAATCAAATTTAAAAGCATAAAGTTAGAGAGAATAATGGGTAATATTTTTTCACCAACGCATTTAATTATAATTTTATTGATTATCTTTGTGCTTTTCGGTCGCGGTAAAATTTCTGAATTAATGGGCGATGTTGCTAAAGGAATTAAAGCCTTCAAAAAAAATATGAAAGAAGAAGATGATAGCATTGAGGATAAAGTTGAAATGGCTCCTACTTCCCAAATGATTGATGTAGAATCTCAACAATCTCAGCCGTTATCGGTAAAACATGCAACAGCGCGCAGAAAGGTTTCTTCTGCTTCTAAAAAAAGCAAAACATCTGTTGCTAAAAAACAGTAACAAAAACGCAATCATCATTGTGCAATATTTTTTGATGAGAAAGTCGAATTAAGAGATGTTTGGGATTGACGGACCAGAGTTTATCGTAATCTTACTTGTTCTCATCATTGTCGTTGGACCAAAAGATTTACCTAAAATATTAAAGACAGTAGCAAAGATAAGAGCGTATGTGTATTCAACAGCAAATGAACTTCGTCATCAGTTTGATGATGTAATAAAACAAATCGAGCGCGATAATTTGCAAAAAGTATGTTCGGATATTAGCGATTCAAGCAAGAAGTTGACAGAGACTTTTGATCCCATTCAAAATACATTAGAAGATATCCACGATAATTTGGATGTTAAGGCAACACACCATAAATCAAAAAAAGATAAAGAAATTTTGGAATGCGATCAAAACGTAACCAATAAAGATACGACAGTATCTATTGCTTCTAAAGATAAAGAAGATATGTCATGAATGTTAAGAAAGATGAAGTTGATGCTAATATGGCTCCACTTTTAGAACATTTAATTGAACTTCGTCAGCGAATTATTTCTGCCTTGGTTGCATTTATGATCGCTTTTATGATGTGTTTTCTTGTTAAAGATTATATTTTAAATTTTTTACTATGGCCATATCAGTGGGCAATGAAAATAGCAGAGGGTAATCCTGAGGGGATTCGTTTACAATCAACGCAAGTATGGGAAACTTTTTTAACGAAGATGAAGCTTTCTGTTTTTGGGGGAATTATTTTATCTTTTCCCTATACGGCTTTTCAGTTTTATAGTTTTATTGCACCAGGGCTTTATAAAAATGAGCGTATGGCTTTTTTACCATTTCTCATTGGGGGGCCTATTTTATTTTGTATTGGGGGAGCGTTTGTTTATGGTCTATTAGCGCCAATAATACTATGGTTTAGCCTTTCTCAACAATTTCTTCCAGATGTTCATTTAAAAATAGAGTTTATAGTGCGTATTTCTGATTATTTGGGCTTTATGACATCGTTTATCCTAATTTTTGGTTTGATTTTTCAATTACCTCTTGTCATCAGTCTTTTAACAAAAATTGGATTTGTAACATCTCATGATTTGGCGTCTAAACGAAAATGGGCTATTTTGCTCTCTTTTATCATAGCGGCAATCATAACGCCGTCGGATTTTTTTACGATGTTTGCAGTGGCTTTACCAACGATAGCACTTTACGAGATTTCAATTTTAATTGCTTACAGTATAGAAAAGAGAAGAAAATCCGCTTAAGAAAAGTGTATAATCTTATGCGATAAGGAATGAATAAAAACAATATAAATGAGGAATTTTTATGCTTGATATTAAGTGGATTCGTGACAATCCTGAGAAATTAGATAAAGCACTCGTAAGTAGAGGTCTTGAGCCACAAGCTGAAAGGTTAATACAACTTGATCTTGCACGTCGGTCGTATATTGCTAAGGTGCAATTGGCGCAGGAACGTCGCAATGCTGTTTCAAAGGAAATAGGACAGGCTTTAGCGGTATCGGATCAGCAAATGGCTGAACGTCTTAGGGCTGAAGTTGAAGAGATTAAAGCTTTTCTTTCCTCTGCAACAGTGGAAGAAAAACAGCTGACGGAGAGTCTTGAGAAACTTCTTTCAGCACTTCCAAATATTCCATTAGATGATGTTCCAGAAGGTAAAGATGAAAGTGATAATGTCGTCATTCGACATTTTGGTACACCTCCAACATTTAATTTTACACCAAAGGAACATTTTGATCTTGGTCAAGATCTCAAACAGATGAATTTTGAACGAGCTAGTCGTTTGTCTGGAACACGTTTTACAGTACTTTCAGGGGCATTAGCACGGCTAGAACGAGCATTAGGCCAGTTTATGCTTGATGTGCATGTCAATGAGAATGGTTACACAGAAGTCTCAATACCTCTTCTTGTTCGTGATGAGATTGTTTACGGAGCAGCACAATTACCGAAATTTGCTGAAGACCTTTTTCGTACAACAGATGGTCGATGGCTTATTTCCACAGCAGAAGTGCCATTAACCAATTTGGTCAACGATGAAATTCTTGAAATATCAGATTTACCACTGCGATTTTCTTCTTTATCTCCCTGTTTTCGTTCAGAGGCGGGAGCAGCCGGTCGTGATACGCGCGGTATGTTGCGTCAGCATCAATTTTGGAAAGTTGAAATGGTCTCGATTACCAGTGAAGAGCAGTCTTTAATTGAATTAGAACGTATGACGGAATGTGCAGAAGATATATTAAAGCGGCTTGGTTTGCCTTTTCGCACAGTGGTTCTTTCTACGGGTGATATGGGGTTTGCAGCGCGTAAAACCTATGACATCGAGGTTTGGCTTCCTGGTCAAGAATGTTATCGTGAAATTTCTAGCTGTTCAGTTTGTGGAGATTTTCAAGGTCGCCGTATGAATGCGCGCTATCGTAAAGAAGGCGATAAAAAATTGCATTTTGTTCATAGCCTTAATGGTTCTGGTACGGCTGTTGGACGTTGTCTTATTGCCGTACTTGAAAATTATCAACAGGCTGATGGATCAATTATTATTCCAGATGTTTTACAACCTTATATGGGAGGCATGCGCTGTATTACTGCTTAATTTTACGAAAGGAGAGACAATATGCGTTTATTGCCAAGAGGTGATGATACACAGACGCAAGTTTTTGCCATTTTAAAAGAAGCAGTTTGTCAGTATGATAAAAGTGCACCTCCATTGGAGATTGAATGATACTATGGGGCAAAAGGGTATTTTACAATTTCGTGAGGAGTTAGCCGCTCTTGTACTGAAAATGCGTAGCAAAGGCATTGATGACGTGCGATTTTTTTCGGTATTAGAGAAAATTCCGCGTCAACAGTTTGTTGCTGCTCCTTGGTTCAATAGTGCTTATGATAATAAAGTTATTCCCCTTGAGTGTGGTGAATATATGGAACGTTTGGAAGAACAACTCTTAATTCTTTCGGCATTATCGTTGAAAAAAAGGCATCGTGTCTTAGAAATTGGTACAGGATCTGGTTTTTGTACTGCTCTTATGGCATGTCTGAGTGACCGTGTGACAACGATTGATCGTTATAAAACGCTTGTTGATTTAGCACGCCAAAAATTTCAAACTTTAGGAATTGAAAATATTGTTATAAGGCAGATTGATGGAAGTCATAGCGTGACAGGCTTAGGATCATTTGATCGCATTCTTATTTGGCCATCACGTTTTGATGAACCAAAGGAATTTTTAGAACTTTTAGCTGAAAATGGAATTCTCATTCAGGCGATAGGACCTGACGAAGGGGTACAAACGGTGACGCGCTATACAAAAATTGGTAGTCGATTTGAGTGTTTAGAACTGTTCCAAGTGCGTTACCAACCTTTTATTAAAGGCATTGCGGAGATACTTTAATTTTTAAAAGCTAAGAAGTTTCTGCGAATTGTCTACGTTAAATTCATTTTGATCTTATATAAAGATATTTATGAATAAAACATCTCATTTTAACTCTTCGGTAATTTAAAAAAGCTTTAATGGAGTGAGTTGATTATTGATGAGTGAGCAAAACGATGTGTCTAAAAGCTTTGGATAATATTTTCCAGCATAATTTTCAGAGAATAACTTTGTTAGCGGTGGTAACTATTGTTGCTGGTTGTAGTTCTGGTACACAGCGTTTTTCCAATACGTTCTCTCATCGTACGGTATCATCTCAATCAAATATATCAAGCACTATGTATACAGACCCGCGAATGCTATCATACGGTAGTGGTATGATACAAAGCACTGAATTGCCACCTGTGGAATCAAGCGATGATTCGTGGGGAGATGATAATTCCCCCTATAATTTTCCACATCAAGATAGGATAACTTCTTCTGATGGTCGCGTTATGGGCTCCCCTCCACGTAATCTTGGAACACTTTCTCGTTCACAAATGGATAAATCTCCTATTTTTCGGCGGAATTCTTATATTGTCCAGAGTGGAGATACACTGCTCAGTATTGCACGACAAGTAGGGGTTAGTGTTGAGGCATTAAAATTAGCAAATGGTATAAACAGCAATTCCATTTATATCGGTCAGGTCCTTGTTGTTCCAAGCAGGCGTACATTAGCAGCTTCAAATGCACACAATAATAACGATTGGGCAGTGTCAACAACAGAATCTGCATCCCAATCTGTGATGTCCTCTATAAAAAACAAGAAGTCCTCTCCTATATATAAAGCTCCTGTAACAACGCCACCCTCTGCAAAGATGAACAAATCAAGTTCTGAGAAAAATTTTTCTAAACAGATGACGCAATTGAAACATGAGACTGGTTTGTCAAGTACTGTTACGAATACAGATAATATGACGACTCCGCAAGCCACAGGAATTTCTAAGATGCGTTGGCCAGTACGAGGGCGTTTATTAAGCCAGTTCGGTCAAAAAAAGGGAACAGTAATGAATCGAGGAATAGATATTGCAGTGCCTGAAGGGTCTTCGGTAAAGGCGGCAGAAAATGGTGTGGTTATTTATGCGGGAGATGGACTAAAAGAGCTTGGTAATGTTGTGATGATTCGACATGAAAATGATATTATCACTATTTATGGATGTAATAGTAAGCTTGTTGTTAACAAAGGACAAAGGATAAGGCGCGGTGATGAGATTGCTAAATCTGGTGTTTCAGGAAATGTTAAAACGCCACGTGTCTATTTTGAGATGCGTAAGAATTCATTACCTGTTGATCCCCTTAAATATTTAGAAAACTAATTTATTGATGACGTTTACATTTGAATAGTCTTACAGTTTATAGAAAATTCATGAAAAATAATTGATTTTCTTAAATCAATGACATTACAGCAAAAAATCATTGGTTTTAGAAAAGTAGTTCGTTGGGGTCGGTAAATATTACCATTTTTGTATTTATGAAAGTGTAAGACAATAGTATCATACTATTTGTCAGCTTTGAGTGTTTCAATTGCTCTTGCATTTGAGAGAAGCATGAAAAAGATATTTTCACGCCTTTCTTAAAAAGTTTTTATCTACAGGCTCATTTAATATGTGTGACGTGCAAGAAAATCGTTTTGATTAATTCAGAAGGTTTGAAATGAGAGCGTTTTATTGTATTTAGATCTGTCATTTGATATCAAAAACGATAAATTATCTATATAAATTAAGTTTGTTCATTAGAAAAATTATCTTGTATAATTTATTGAGTTAGTGAAAAGATTTGTATTGTAGGATATACAATAGGGGAAAGTGAATCTATTTTTTAAGATTTTTCTCATTGTATTTTGGTATTCTGCCTCTTAAGGATTTATTGTATTTTTGTAAAGCTGTGATTAGATTATGTCGTTATTGCTTTTTATGATAAATTCTTTAGGAATTTTTTCTGTATCGGAATTTCATTTTAATAGAGTGGGAAATACCTGAGGTTTAACTATAGGAGATAAAAATGTTTATTACGAACGCTTATGCTCAAGTTGCAGGCGATGTTTCCGGTGGAATTTCATTTGCTAGCGCTGTCCCATTCATTTTAATTTTTGCAATTATGTATTTTTTTATGATTCGTCCACAGCGTGCCCAAATGAAAAAACGCCAAGAAATGCTTAATGCAGTACGTCGTGGTGATACAGTTATAACGGGTGGTGGTATTATCGGCAAGGTTACGAAGGTTCACGACGAGAGTGGTGAATTAGAGGTTGAAATTGGTGAGAGTATGAATATTCGTGTTATTCGCTCAACATTAGCTGATGTGCGCGTTAAAGGTGAGCCGGTTGCAGAAAAAAAATCAAAACTTAATGCTAAAGCAAAAAGACCACAAAAGTCTAAATCTAAAACGACAACGAAAGAAGATATGAGTATCTCTAAAGAGAAAAAAGCTATATCAAAGGAAAATGCATCTTAAGGTGTAATGGCAGTTTATTACATTTTTTAAGCATTTTTATAAAAAGCTTGGCAAGATCAAGACAATTTCATTGAAAAAGAGGCTTTTATAGTGGCTACAGAAAATGGAGTTTTTGTTTTCTTTAGATTATTAAAATAGTTGTTTTATTTATAGAATATTACGCAATTTTTTTCTGTTTTTTAAACAAGATCATTGTTTTTATAAAAAGCAATTTGTGAGTAAATAAGCTGAGGAAACTTTTTAAAAGATAGATTTATTTAAGCAGGTATAGCATTTTACAGCGGTTTATTCCCAAATTTTCATATATTTGTTGTATGAGAAGATTAGGGCATTATATAAAAATTTTCACTTCAATACTAGGCTATGTTTAACATATCAATGTTTATATCAGCCTTACTTTAATTTTTATGGTGAGAAGAAGCAAAGACAATTGGATTATTCAAAAATAAAAGGTGCATATTCATGTTCGATGCAATTCAAATTCGTGAAGCACATTTTCCAAGTCGCGCACCTATTGATGCTTATGGAAATGGTGGGTTTCGTTTTGCTGATATGTCTCATAGAGGTTCTATTATTTGTGTACCATCAGGTATTTATGGCATTGAGATGGCAGGGCCTGTTCCCACTCAAGGGGATATATCTCGTATTTTAGAAGAAGCTTCTGAAATCGAAGTTTTATTAATAGGTACTGGAATTGAATTATTACGATTACCTGAAGAGTTACGGGTGCTTTTATGGGAAAAACGTATTTCATCAGATACAATGAGTACGGGAGCGGCGGTGCGTACATTTAATGTTTTATTGGCTGAAGATCGCGCTGTTGCAGCGTTATTATTTGCGGTAGAATAGAGTATTGTTTAATAAAACAAAGGCTCTGGTCTAGCATGAAAGACTTGTGTGATTATTTTCTGCGCTGTAAAATACTGTCGTTTAAGGCGGTGATATAAGGGTATAGAATATACATAACTTAACACATTAAGTGTTTTTAAATACAGCAGCAAGTATTCAGGACAAAGTTTGCTCATAGTTCCTAATGAATCACATGAGTGATCAGCTCTTGGCACTTAAGACGGTTCATAAGAGGCATTTTAATTCTTTCTTATACAGTTTTACCTACAAGCCAGTTCCGCTTGTGACGTGCAAGGGAATAGTTTTTATTGATGTAACATGGAATTGGTTTGAAATGAAAGCATATCTACGATATTTGGGATTCTAATTTAACATACAAAACACAAAATTATCATTATAAATCAATGCGTTTATAGTAACAGAAACGTACCGAGAGCAATTGGATTTTTTAGAAATTGGTGTTGGTAAGAACCTTTGTCTTTTAGGATGGGGAGGAGGTCAATGATTTGATGAAGTTTTTGTGATCAGTGCATTTTTTATAAAATAACATTGTCATCTATCCACTGAAAAAGTGTCTTGCATTGTTTGTTGTTCAAGTTTTACTATGCATGTTACGATTGGTTTTTAGCTTTTTTATTGCAAATGAAAACTTGAAGTCCGATAAGATAAGTTTTATCAGAAAAATTATTTATTTAATTTTTTTCTTTCTAAAACGAAAAGGGATTAGAAAAGAAATTTTAATTCATAATACAGTTAAGAGACACATTTAAAAATCTTATTTTCTGAACTGTATTTGCTTATCCTTCATTTTTTAATATGAATAAAAAGAGGGTATTAATTTAATTGCTAAAAAAGGGACGTTAATAGGTTCATAGAATGATAGGCTCTCTTCCTTATTGTCTTGATATTTTACGTACCATAGATCGTGATCGCTATATATCGGTTTTATTTGCACCTAAAAAAAAGCGCCAAGCATTGGCTGCTCTTTATGTATTTAATGCTGAAGTTTCTCGTATCCGCGAAAGTGTACATGACCCACTCATAGGAGAAATACGGTTACGTTGGTGGTATGATGCTATTGCTCATGGTGAAATGCAAACGAGTGGAAACAATCCGATTTTGAATGATTTATTAAAAGCAATCACTCTTTTTAATTTACCTAAGACAGCTTTTTTACGTTATTGTGATGCGCAAATTTTAGATCTTTATCACAATCCAATAGAAACACTTCATGATCTAGAGCATTATTGTGGTGAGACAGCAGGCATAATTTTACAGCTTTCTTGTCAGATATTAGATCCTGAAACTGCACAAGAGTTTACAGATATCTATGAACATGGAGGGATTTCTCAAGGATTAAGCGGTGTATTGCGTCTTTTATCATTCATGCAATCACGATATCAATATTATTTACCCACTGATATATTAAAGGCTGTAGGAGTGAATAGGGAAGATTTGGAATCTCATCGTCTCAGCGATCAACAAAAGGGTTGTATTGTTGAAGCTATGGTAGCATTATCGCGCGATCATTATACCCAATTTTACGAGTATTCTTGTACTTTACCTAGAGTTCTTAAGCCAGCTTTTCTTCCATTGGTCATTGTACCAGCTTCTCTTCAAAAAGCTATACAGCTGGGGGCAGCAATTTTTCAAGAGAGTGCAACTTTGCCATTGATGTATCGCTATTGGTTGATAACAAGGGCAGCAATAAGCGGCAATTTTCCAAAGATATTGTAAAAAAATATTACTACGTTGGAATGCGTAACATGTAGACTGATTTTTTCATATGAAGATAAAAGGAGCTATTGTGATTCCAAACCATTTTTTTGTTATAAAAAATGTTGATGTTTTGGTTGTTATGAACGCAAAAGAATAAGAAATTTTATGATCTTGAAAATACGCTGTATTTCTTCATCAGTAATATGTTTTATTCAGAGTATTGGATGGGTGAGATGCAGAGAAAGAAAAACATGAGATAAATCTTAATACATTGGTTTGTTTGAAGAAGAACTTTTAAGTACTCTGAATGTATTGATTGTATCTCATTTGCAAATGAAATGAAATTTCTATTTTATGAGAGAAGTTATCTTAGCAGTCTATAAGTCTATAAAAAACTCTTATTTTTGAGAAATTATAACATCATAATTGATGACTGTTATGATTGATGAATATATTGATTTATAATGATAATACGTTTTTTCTTATATTGAATGAGAGTCTTGAATAGAAAAAGATTTCTCCATTTTTATAATGAATTTTAAAAATAGTTTTTTTATCTATTATAAGTTGGATGTGTAAATGAAATCATTTAAGGAAGAAGCAATACGCTCCCTATGAATGAATATTAAGAGTAGCAATATAATGAGCTATGAATGAATGACGATAGGGATGATGTTTATAGCTTAATGGGCGGCAACCTTTACGACCTTTGGATGGATAATGTTTTTTAATGCATTGCAAAAACGATTCTACATTCCATTGACTATTTTCTCGCAAATCCATACATGCACTGTTTTGCGAGAAAATGAATCATTATACAAACGCTGATCCTAAGATATGCAGACAAGAAATCCGTCTTACCTCTTCAACTATAGACGAAGAGCTGATGAAAACTTTATCAATAAGTTCTTAAAATTATGCACAATCTTTTTATTGGAGAGCGTTAAAGATCTGATTATAATTTGTGCTATTAATTTCCAAAGGATGTTCTTTATTGGCAACTTGTAGCATTTCTAGCTTGAGATCTTCTCTTATCATCATATCTATATTGGCGCGGACCTCAGTTGAAAGATTATGAGACGTGATATCTTTAGGCATGGTTACAGTCTTTATTTGATAAATGATGCGGTTTGTTGCAACCGGACCTTTTATGATGCCATAATGACCTTTGGGAGCGGAAAATAATGCTTTAATGCCTTCAACGCCAAGGGTTTCAGATGAGTCTTGACGCCGGAGGGTTGGTGTTGTTTGTTTTGTAACACCAAGGGTATGAGCAAGAGCAACAAGACTTTTTCCTTCCGTGAGCTGTTTGAGAGCATTTTGGGCTTTTTCATCAAGAAGACGTTGGATTTCCTCATCTTTCCATTGAGAAAGAACATCTAGCTTAGCCTCTTCAAGTGTCTTATCACGGGAAGGAATAATTTTATCGACCTTGTACCAGAGATATCCACCATTTTGAAAAGAGAGAGGATCAAGATCGACTCCTTCGTTTGATTGATAGATGGCATTCAGTAAAATATCTTTTTGAGGCAAATCCGTGAGTATTGCACCTTCAAGCGTTTTTCCCGTTTTATCAATAGTAATTGTGCGCAAAGATAACTTGTATTGGTCAGCTAACTCTTTGAGAGAAGCACCCTCAAAACGAGCATTTTCAATGGCAGCATAATTGTTACGGATATCATCAGTAGCACGATTTTTGGCAAGTATTTGGCGAATATTTTCTTCTACACTTTCAAAAGGAAGAGAGCTTGAAGGTTCAATATGCGTAACGCGAATGAGAACAGGTCCCTGTAAGTCATTTATCACAGGACTGACTTGGCCTTGTTGAAGTTCAAAAATTTCAGATGTCAGATGATTAGGAAGTTCGTTTTCTGCGAGAGGACCTTTTTTTATGTCATTAAGAGTCTTTTTTTCAGCTTTTACCAGTTCATCAAAACTCAATCCATCAGCTATTTTTTTTGCTGCATTATCGGCTTCTTCGCGTGAGGGGAATCGCAGTTCTTCGAATGTACGCTTTTCAGGCGTTACAAAACGTGAAGCATTTTGTGTATAATAGGCTTTCGCCTCATCTGTTGAGATATCTTTAGGTTTTACAAAATCATTAAGTTCCATAGATAGCAAAGAGACAGTACGGTATTCTGGAGCACGAAATTGACTTTGATGTGTTTCAAACCATTTTTGTAATGTTTCGTAATCAGGATCAGCAATTGTTTTCTTTTCTTTTAGATCAATAACGAGATAATCAGCAATACGCATTTCTCCTTGATAAAGAGCAAGTGCTTTATAAAAGAGATTTGGTGCCTTCATATCAGAAAGTAAAGCAGCAATAAGCTGATTACGCTTTTCTTGTTTGGTGTAATAATTAAGAAAAGCACTTTCACTAATACGTAAATGCTGAAGATAGTTATAAAACAAGTTTTTATCAAAAGTGCCATTTACCTGGAACATCTTATCAGAACCAATCGTATGAGCTATTGTATCTTTTGAAAGACTTATTTTCATTTTACGTGCTTGTTCATCAAGCAGTACATTTTGTTGTAATTGATTAAATACAAAAGCAGGAATTTGGTATTGCTGCATTTCATTTGTTGTAAACATTCGTCCAAGATGAGCAGCATATGCTAAACGTGCGCTTTGATCGGCGAGTGCAAGACGATAATCATCGACAGTTACTGTGGACTTTCCAGAAGTAATAAGATCTCTTTCACTTTTTTTGTGTAACTGCGGTACCCCCCATAAAAGAATGAAGCATAAGAGTAAAATAGCAAGGAAAATTCTAAAAATCCAAGAATTTGTAGCATTTCTTATGATGTCAAGCATTGTTCAAGTCCATTTTTAATGTGAGTTATTATCAAAGCTGTAATGGAATTTGCAATAAAGAGATGAAAGATGCAAGCTTTAAAGACTTGCTTTCATTTTATAATTTGGTAACTACAGATAAACAATGTATTGTAAAAGCTCTTGAGGTGAAAATATGTCTCAAAATATTCGGCCTTTTCTTGCTGGAAATTGGAAAATGAATGGAACGAGTGAATCGCTTGGAGAGTTGCGTGCTATTGCTACAGGCGTTAGCTCTGATCTAGGTCATCTATTTGAAGCCCTAATTTGTGTTCCAGCAACGCTTTTATCGCGTGCTTCTAATACGCTGAATGGTGAAAATCTCCTTTTAGGAGGACAAAATTGTCACTTTGATGATCATGGTCCTTATACTGGAGATATTTCAGCTTTTATGCTTAAAGAAGTGGGAGCAAGTCATGTTATTATTGGGCATTCAGAACGTCGTACAGTGTACCAGGAAAATGATGCGATTGTCTGTGCCAAAGTGCAAGCTGCGTGGCGAGCAGGTCTTGTGGCTCTTGTATGTATTGGTGAAACATTGGAGGAGCGTAATAATAATAAAGTACTGGATATTCTCACGCAGCAGCTTGAAGAATCTCTCCCAGATGATGCAACAGCAGAGAATACCATTATCGCTTATGAACCAGTTTGGGCAATAGGCACCGGCAATACAGCGACTCCAGAAGATATTGCAAAAGTACATCATTTCATTCGTGATAGGGTGCGCTCTCGTTTTGGTGATGAAGGCAATAAGATACGTTTGCTTTATGGTGGATCCGTAAAACCATCCAATGCATTTGAGCTTTTAAGCATTGCTCATGTTAATGGTGCTTTGATAGGTGGAGCAAGCTTAAAAGCGATTGATTTTTTAACTATTTGCGATGTTTGTCGTAAACTATAGCAGAGAAATTTGAGTTTCCCCTTGGATTGTGCGTTATTTATGTGTAAATAGCTATTAAAGAGTTATTTGAAGAGCAGGGTTTATGCAAACAGTACTTATAGTTATTCATTTTTTGATTGTGATTACTTTGGTTGGTGTTATATTAATTCAACCTTCAGAAGGTGGTGGGCTAGGTGTGAGTAATAGCTCAGGGTTGATGAAAACTCGTGGATCTCGAAACCCTTTAACACGTTTGACTGCTATTTTAGCCTGTTGTTTTTTTGTTGTGTCTATTGGACTTACCGTGGTGAGTAATATATCAAATTCTAGTTCTGATATCTTAAAGCGTATACCGGTTAATTCAGAACAGAATTCTACCAATAAAGACTCAGGATCAGTCCCATCGTCAGATGGTGAGTCTTCCCCTTCTATTCTTGAACAGCTAGGAGGCACTTCGAATTCTTCGCAGGAACAGAAACAGTCCACAAATCCTGAAGCAGAAAGTCCAGTTCCTCAGGTTCTTGAAAATACAGTTCCCGATAACAGTACAAAATAGTTTTTTAAGAAAACATAGACTTTTTAAAAAAGGTGATTTTTTTCGCCTTTTTTATTTTAGAAGAAAAATTGTTTCTTTTTGCATTTTTTGCTGGAAAAATCATTATAAATTGCTTATCACCATAAGCCCATGGCACGTTATGTTTTTATTACTGGTGGTGTGGTTTCTTCCCTTGGAAAAGGCATCGCAGCGGCGGCGTTAGCAGCGTTATTACAGGCTCGTGGCTATCGCGTACGTCTTCGCAAACTTGATCCTTATTTAAATGTTGATCCAGGTACGATGTCGCCTTATCAACATGGTGAAGTATTTGTGACCGATGATGGTGCAGAAACGGATCTTGATCTTGGTCATTATGAGCGTTTTACTGGGCGTTCTGCAAATAGCCAAGATAATATTACAACAGGGCGTATTTATCGCAATATCATTGAACGAGAGCGGCGTGGTGATTATTTGGGGGCAACAGTCCAAGTTATTCCTCATGTTACAGATGAAATTAAGAGATTCATTACGATGGGAAATGAAGAATTTGATTTTGTTTTGTGTGAGATAGGTGGAACGGTTGGTGATATTGAAGCAATGCCTTTTCTAGAAGCGATTCGTCAGCTTCGCAATGAGCTACCGAGACAAAATGTCGTTTATGTCCATCTCACATTAATGCCTTATATTCCTTCAGCAGGTGAATTAAAAACGAAACCAACACAACATTCTGTCAAAGAATTGCAAGCAGTTGGTATTTCTCCTGATATTTTGCTTGTACGTGCAGATCGATCTATTCCAGAAACAGAACGGTGCAAATTATCACTTTTTTGCAATGTTCGCTCCAATGCAGTCATTCAGGCATTAGATATGCCAACAATTTATGATGTTCCTATGGCATACCATAAGGAGGGTTTGGACTCTGAAGTTCTTTGCGCTTTTGGAATCGATTCGGCACCTTCCCCCAAGATGGATCGTTGGGAAGATATTACGCATCGTATTCACCATCCTGAAGGAGAAGTTACGATTGCTGTTGTGGGAAAATATACGGGCTTAAAGGATGCTTATAAATCTCTTATTGAAGCGATTGCGCATGGTGGTTTAGCGAATAGAGTGAAGGTTAATATTGAGTGGATTGATTCGGAGCTTTTTGAAAAAGAAGATTCTGTTTCAGCTTTACAAAAAGCCCATGGAATTTTGGTTCCAGGTGCTTTTGGGGCACGAGGGGCAGAAGGGAAGATTCGAGCAATTCAATTTGCGCGAGAGCGTAAAGTTCCATTTTTAGGGATTTGTTTTGGGATGCAATTAGCTTGTATAGAAGCTGCGCGCAATATTGCACAGATTGAGAATGCTTCATCAAGTGAGTTTTGCGAAACAGACAATCCAATTGTAGGTTTAATGACAGAATGGCTTAAAGGAGATGTTCTTGAAAAACGTACAAGAAATGGTGATCTCGGCGGTTCAATGCGCCTTGGTGCTTTTGCTGCTGAATTAAAAGAAGAGAGTCATATTGCTCAAATTTATGGGATGACCAAGATTGTCGAGCGACATCGTCATCGTTATGAGGTCAATATTGATTATAAGGATAAGTTAGAACAGTGTGGTTTGATTTTTTCTGGGATGTCTCCTGATGGTATTTTACCAGAAACGATAGAATATGTAGATCATCCATGGTTTATTGGTGTTCAATATCATCCAGAATTAAAATCACGTCCTTTTGATCCACATCCTCTTTTTTCTTCTTTTATTGAAGCCGCTGTAGAACAAAGTCGATTGGTTTAATGCGTAAATTGGATTACTTTGCTTTTGAGGGATAAAATGACTAAACCAAATGCCCGTGTGAAAGTTGGAAATATGATTTTTTCAAATGAAATGCCTCTTTCATTAATTGCAGGGCCGTGTCAGATGGAAAGTCGTGATCATGCTTTTGAAATGGCTGGTCGTATTAAAACAATTACCGATCAGCTTGGTATCGGGTTTGTTTATAAATCAAGTTACGATAAAGCCAACAGAACCTCTTTGGGGGCGGCACGTGGTATTGGTCTTGAAAAAGCAATGTCCATTTTTTCTGATTTAAAAAAAGAGTTTAATTGTCCCATATTAACTGATGTGCATACAGAAGAGCAATGTACAATTGTTTCTTCTACAGTTGATATTTTACAAATACCGGCTTTTTTATGTCGTCAAACAGATCTTTTGGTAGCAGCCGCCAAAACAGAATGTGTTATTAACATTAAAAAAGGTCAGTTTTTAGCGCCGTGGGACATGGAGAATGTTTTAAAAAAGGTTGTTTACAGTGGTAATCCGAATGTTATGCTTTGTGAGCGAGGCACGTCATTTGGTTACAACCGACTTATTTCTGATATGCGTTCGTTGCCTATTTTACGTTCATTTGGTGCTCCTGTTATTTTTGATGCAACGCATTCTGTTCAAGAACCTGGGGGGCAGGGGGCTTCATCTGGTGGACAGCGTCAATTTGTTGAAATTTTAGCGCGTGCAGCTGTCTCTGTTGGGGTAGCTGGTATTTTTTTAGAAACACATCAAGATCCAGATAATGCACCTTCTGATGGACCCAATATGGTTAAAGTTGATGATTTACAAAGATTGCTTGAGACTTTAATGGAATTTGATTATCTGTCAAAAAAGTTGAGTTGAGAAGAGAAAAAATATTTCATTAATAGGGCTTTATAAATGAATCGAGACTTTTATTGGATAAGGAAACACATATGACTATAATTGTCGATATCATTGGGCGTGAAGTTCTTGATAGCCGTGGTAATCCAACGGTAGAAGTTGATGTTCATTTGGAGAATGGAGCTTTTGGTCGCGCTCTGGTTCCTTCGGGAGCTTCAACAGGAGCACATGAGGCTATAGAGCTTCGTGATGGTGGTTTGCGCTATCAAGGGAAAGGTGTTGAAAAAGCGGTTGCTGCAGTTAATGGCGAAATTCTTGAAGAACTTGGTGGGCGGGATGCAACAAATCAAATTGCTATTGATCAAGCAATGATTGCTTTGGATGGAACGCCAAACAAAGCCCGTCTTGGTGCCAATGCACTTCTTGGTGTTTCATTAGCTGTTGCAAAAGCAGCTGCGGATTCATTAAATTTACCTTTGTATCGTTATATTGGTGGTACACAAGCGCATATTCTTCCAACCCCCATGATGAATATTATTAATGGTGGCGTTCATGCTGATAATTTGATTGATTTTCAAGAGTTTATGATTATCCCTATAGGAGCTCCTACTGTAAGAGAAGCTATCCGTTATGGCGCTGAGATTTTCCATGCATTGAAAAAGCGTTTAAAAGATGCAGGTTATAATACCAATGTTGGTGATGAAGGTGGTTTTGCACCTCAATTTAAAAGTGCTGATCAAGCAATTGATTTTATTATGGAATCTATCATGATATGTGGTTATAAACCAGGTGAACAAATTGCCATTGGTTTAGACTGTGCTTCAACCGAATTTTATAAAAATGGTTCGTATTTTTATAAAGGTGAGGGGAAATGCCGAGACACCCAAGAGCAGGTAGATTATTTAGCGCATCTTGTGAAAAATTATCCTATTATTACAATTGAAGATGGAATGGCAGAGGATGATTGGGAAGGTTGGAAGCTACTTACTGACACAATTGGAGAAAAATGTCAGCTTGTTGGCGATGATTTGTTTGTAACGAATTCAGCACGTTTGCGTGATGGTATCAAAATGGGGGTAGGCAATTCTATTCTCATAAAAGTTAATCAAATTGGTACATTGAGTGAAACACTTGATGCTGTAGAAGTAGCGCATAAAGCAGGTTATCGTGCCATTATATCTCATCGTTCAGGCGAAACAGAGGATTCTTTCATTGCAGATCTTGCGGTTGCAACGAATTGTGGACAAATTAAAACAGGTTCTCTTGCTCGTTCGGATAGATTAGCAAAATACAATCAACTTATTCGTATTGAAGAAATGCTAGGAGCCCAAGCGCATTATGCTGGTGATTTATATCGTGTATAGTTGTGAGCAAAAAATATGAAAGTATAAGATCATTTAGATTATGAAATTGAGATTTCTTATCAAAGGCATATACGCAATAATTTTTAAGTGTTTAAATTTATAGGGATTAAGATGAGAGGTATAATTATTAGTCAAGATCAAGGAAATTATCTCGTTTCGGGTGATGATGGTAAACGTTATCAGTTTGCGACTTGGGATTGGTTGGGAAAGAATCCACCAAGGATTGGTAATGCTGTTGATTTTGTCTGTGAAGGAGGTGTTGTCAGTTCTGTTTTCCCATTGTTGAGACCAGGTACAGAGAACACAAAGATAATGTTCGCACTGCTTTGTTGGGTTGCAGGTATCTTTGGTGTCCATCGCTTTATGGTTGGTAAAGTTAGGACTGGTGCTTTAATGCTGGTTCTATCTTTATCATTGTTTGGATTGATAATTACCGGAATTTGGGCAGTTGTTGATTTTATAGTCATTCTTGGAGGAAGATTTACGGATAAAGATGGGAATCAGATTACAGATTTGTGAAAAATTTACAATAAAAAGAAAATAATAAAGTTTACTTTTTATTTCGATCAATATATTAAGTTGCAATAATGCAAGATTATTGTACTCTATTTCTTTAATGTGAGATATTAAGAGAAATATGCACAGTTGAATAAAAGTATTGAAAAAGACTGTGCTATTTTATGTGGGTAAATCAACTAAGGTTGTTTTGTATTGCTGCTTATAGCAGCAGAAAGCGTTAGATCATTGGGGGGCAAAACTATTTTAATTTCATGTTTATCACGGCTGCTACAAATTTTATTTACGCCGTGAGGTTAATCAGCATATTATAAAAAGAAATAGTTTCTTTATGAATAACACATAAGGAGCAGCTTTATAGGTGGGCAAGGATGAAGGGTAAAATTATTGGTCAAGATCAAGGAGTTTATCTCGTTTCGGGAGGTGATGATAAGCGTTATCAATTTGAGGATTGGAATTGGTTAGGAAAAAAACCGCCGAGTATAGGGGATATTGTTGATTTTGTATATGAAGATAATGTTGTTAAATCTGTTCTCCCTCTCTTAAGTCAAAAAGAATCAGAGCAATCAAGATTAGGTCTGGCAGTTATTTGTTTTTTTTTGGGATGGTTGGGTATTCACCGCTTTATGGCTGGTAAAATTGGAACGGGTATCGTAATGCTTCTCATAAATGTAACAGGTATAGGAATTCTTATCAATATACTGTGGTCATTTATTGATTTTATAGTTATTTTATCTGGATATTTTAGAGATGCAGATGGCAATAAAATTACCAAGTTATAGCAACTCGACAAAATTTTAATATAAACAAATAATTTTATTTATATTTATCAATATATTAATTTAATAATGTAAGTTATTTTATTCTATGTCTTTAATGTTAAATATTAAATAAAATTATGAATATTTAAATAAAAATATTGAAAAAGAATGTACTATTTCATATAAAAAGCAAAAGTACAAATCGAACAGCGTGCTTTGTATTGCCACTTATAAATGCGGGAATTTTAAGTTGTTGGGGGATTTTAAGCTTTTTAAAATGTCGTATATCACGGTGAGTACAGATCGTATTCATGCCGTGAGGTTTATCCAACATATTATCTATCATATTAGAAGAAAAGCTTCTTTATGCATAACAATTTTATAGGTGGTGAAGATGAAAGGTAAAATTATTAGTCAGGATCAAGGAAATTATTTCGTTTCAGGTGGTGATGGTAAGCGTTATCAGTTCTTGAGTAGGAATTGGTCAGGAAAAAAGCCACCAAAGGTTGGTGATATGGTTGATTTTGTCTGTGAAGGGGATACCATTAAGTCTGTTTTTCCTATCTTGTCAGCAGGGCAGCCACAACAATCAAAAATGTTGTTAGCGATCGTTTGCATGTGTTTTGGTGCATTGGGGATTCATCGTTTTATGGTTGGTAAAATTATAACAGGCATTGTAATGCTTCTTATAACTATACTAAGTACAATAGGTCTACTATTTATGGGGATAGGGCTTATAGGGATTATTTTTATAATTATACCTTGGGTATTGATTGATTTTATCCTTATTTTAACAGGAAATTTGGGGAAAAAATCTACAAATTAGAGGATATCCAATATTTGTAATAGAAAAAGTGGGGCATTCAACTTACTTTGATTGTCTTAAGGGGGGGAATTGAACATAATAAGATTATTTAGTGTAGATTTGGTAATGAGGTATTAATCAAAATCGTGCATAGTTGGGCTGATTATTAAGAAATTTGTGCTGTAAAGACTGTGCTATTTTATGTGGACAAAGCAGAAACGTCGATCAATCAAAGTACGCTTTGTACTACCTCTTATGACGGTGGGAGTCTTAAGCTATTTCAGTTATCACATTTATCATGGTGAGTATGGATTGTATTCACGCAGTGAAGTTAATCAGCATATTAGCGAATTAGAAAAGGAGCTTCATAAAATAGAAGCTGAGCGGATATTCATGGAAAAGCGTATTTCTCTTTTACGCAATGGGCATATAGAAAAAGATATGTTGGATGAGTATGTCCGAAAGAATTTGAACTTTTCTAAGCCAAATGAATTGACAATCTTAATACCTTGAAATGATACCAAAGGTAAATGAAAAATCGCTTAATTTAAACAACAATCAGCAATGATATTGTTTAAGCCGATTGATAAGGCTTGTAACTTTTGTTCGTAAAGGTTATTCCTAAATAATCATAAAAGGGAGTTTAATATGGCAGAACGACTTAAAAAAAATTCTGCGTCGGCGGCGCGCACTGCATTATCAAGCACCACAAAGAAAGCACCAATAGCAGATTTTACAAAAGAAGAAGAAATTGATGCCTATCGTGAAATGCTTTTAATTCGCCGTTTTGAAGAAAAAGCAGGACAACTTTATGGTATGGGGCTTATTGGGGGATTTTGTCACCTTTATATTGGTCAGGAAGCCGTTGTTATAGGAACATTGAAAGCGGCAAAAGAAGGTGATCAGGTTATTACGTCTTACCGTGATCATGGTCATATGTTAGCCGTTGGGATGAGTCCGCGTGGTGTTATGGCAGAATTAACGGGACGTCAAGGTGGCTTTTCCAAAGGGAAAGGTGGCTCGATGCATATGTTCTCTAAAGAAAAGAACTTTTATGGGGGACATGGTATTGTTGGTGCGCAGGTTCCCATTGGTTCAGGTTTGGCATTTTCGAATCAGTACCTTGGTAAAGATAATGTGACATTGGTTTATTTTGGTGATGGTGCTGCAAATCAGGGGCAGGTTTACGAGAGTTTTAATATGGCTTCACTTTGGAAGCTTCCCGTTGTTTATATTATTGAAAACAATCAGTATGCTATGGGAACGTCAGTTTCACGTGCATCTGCAGAAACTGATTTTTCCCGACGTGGTCTTTCTTTTGAAATTCCAGGTATTGTTGTTGACGGTATGGATGTTCGATCAGTAAAAGGAGCTGCTGATAAAGCAATTTCTTGGGCACGCTCAGGTAAAGGACCGATCATTCTTGATATGCAGACCTATCGCTATCGTGGTCATTCCATGTCTGATCCAGCAAAATATCGTTCAAAGGAAGAAGTCCAAAAAATAAAAGAGGAGCACGATCCGATTGATCAAGTAAAAAGTCGGATTCTTAAAAAAAATTGGGCGAGCGAAGACGATTTAAAATCTATTGAGAAAGAGGTCCGTGCAATTGTTGCTGATGCGGTAGATTTTGCACAAAGTGATCAAGAGCCAGATGCTTCTGAGCTCTATACTGATATTTTAGTTTGATGCGAGGGAAGCAAGTATGTCTATTGATATTTTGATGCCGGCGCTTTCACCAACTATGGAAGAAGGTAAACTGTCTAAATGGCTCAAGAAAGAAGGTGATAAGGTTAGCTCTGGCGATGTTATTGCTGAAATTGAAACGGATAAGGCTACAATGGAAGTAGAGGCCGTTGATGAAGGTACTCTTGGTAAAATTTTTGTGCCTGAAGGTTCAGAAGGCGTAAGGGTTAACACTGTTATTGCAATTTTGTTAGAAGAAGGTGAGCGTGCTGAGGATATTTCGCAACCTACTGATACAGCACAAAAACCTAAGGAATCTGCTCTTTCTCTGCCTTTGTCAGTTCCGCAGGCTGCTCCTACTTTTGATACATCTCTTAATTTTGATATTCCAGCGGGAACACAAATGGTTACAATGACAGTTCGTGAAGCACTTAATCAGGCTTTGGCTGAGGAAATGCGGCGTGATGAAAAAGTTTTTCTCATGGGGGAAGAGGTCGCGCAATATCAAGGTGCCTATAAGGTTAGTCAAGGTTTGTTGGAAGAATTCGGAGAACGCCGAGTTATTGATACCCCCATTACAGAGCACGGTTTTGCTGGGCTGGCTGTTGGGGCTGCTTTTGGTGGGTTACGTCCTATTGTCGAGTTTATGACATTTAATTTTGCGATGCAGGCGATGGATCAAATTATTAACTCAGCAGCCAAAACACGTTATATGTCTGGTGGACAAATGACCGCTCCTATGGTTTTCCGAGGTCCCAATGGCGCGGCTGCCCGTGTTGGTGCTCAACATTCTCAATGTTATGCTG
The DNA here is from genome assembly GCF_042196205.1 of Bartonella sp. AP21QHHD. Classification (NCBI taxonomy): domain Bacteria; kingdom Pseudomonadati; phylum Pseudomonadota; class Alphaproteobacteria; order Hyphomicrobiales; family Bartonellaceae; genus Bartonella; species Bartonella sp. AP21QHHD. Next base: position 134,526 of record NZ_JBHIPT010000023.1, read on the forward strand.
CATGGTATAGTCATGTACCAGGTCTGAAAGTTGTCATGCCTTATAGTGCTGCAGATGCGAAAGGTTTGCTGAAATCTGCTATTCGTGATGATAATCCTGTTATTTTCCTTGAAAATGAGATTTTGTATGGGCATCAATTTGATGTTCCTCAACTGGATGATTTTCTTTTGCCTATTGGTAAGGCACGTATTCATAAGTCTGGACAAGATGTGACGATTGTTGCATGTGGAATTGGGATGCATTATGCTGTTCAAGCGTTACCAGAAATTGAAAAACTTGGTATTGATGTTGAATTGATTGATTTACGAACCATTCGCCCGATGGATCTTCCAACAATTCTTTCGTCAGTTAAAAAAACAGGTCGTTTGGTAACAATTGAAGAGGGATTTCCTCAGTCATCTGTGGGAACTGAAATAGCAACGCGTGTTATGCAGCGGGCTTTTGACTATCTTGATGCGCCAATTGCTACGATTTCTGGCAAAGATGTTCCGATGCCTTATGCCGCTAATCTTGAGAAGTTGGCTTTGCCTAATACTGCTGAAATTATTGAGGCCGTTAAGGCTGTGACATACAGAGCATAACGGAGGAAAGCATAATGCCCATTAAAATTACAATGCCAGCGCTTTCCCCTACGATGGAAGAGGGAAATTTAACAAAATGGAATATTAAGGAGGGAGATAAGGTTTCCTCTGGTGATGTTATTGCTGAAATTGAGACGGATAAAGCGACAATGGAAGTCGAAGCCGTTGATGAAGGTAGGGTTGCTAAAATTGTTGTTCCTGCTGGAACACAAGGCGTTAAAGTAAATGCTTTAATTGTTGTTTTAGCAGAAGAAGGTGAAGATTTAGCTGAAGCTGCAAAAGTTGCAGAAGAAATCTCTTCTTCTACAAGACAAAAACCAGAGGGCATCAAACAGACAGATTCTCTGAAACAGACGGACTCAAAGGGAATAAAAATGTCTCATGAATCATCAACTGGGCAATTAATACAGCAAGATAAAAAGGAAGCTCGTCTTTTTGCCTCTCCCTTAGCGCGGCGATTAGCATCTCAGGCAGGTCTTGATTTATCCCTTATTTCTGGAAGTGGTCCGCATGGGCGCATTATTAAGCGCGATGTAGAAAAAGCTGTGAGCAGCGATATGTCTAAAGTGTCTTATTCATCATCGATAGGGGAGCTAATAGCTACAGGTGCTTCGGACAAACAGATATTGAAACTCTTCAAAGAGGATGAATATAGCTTCGCTCCCCATAATAATATGCGTAAAACAATCGCGACACGTTTGGTGGAATCAAAACAGAGAGTCCCACATTTCTATGTAACGGTAGATTGTGAACTTGATGCGCTATTAGCACTGCGTACACAACTGAATGCTGCTGCACCAATGGTTAAAAGGCAGGAAGAAACTCAGCCTACTTATAAGCTTTCTGTTAATGACATGGTGATCAAAGCTGTCGCACTTTCTTTGAAAGCGGTTCCTGATGCGAATGTCTCTTGGCTTGAAGGTGGGATGATTCATCATAAACATTGTGATGTTGGGGTTGCTGTTTCTATTCCCAATGGATTAATTACACCGATTATTCGCCATGCAGAGGAAAAGCCGTTATCACTTATTTCCAAAGAGATGAAGGATTTTGCAAAGCGTGCGCGCGAGGGCAAGTTAAAAATGGAAGAATATCAGGGTGGAACAACAGCTGTATCAAATATGGGGATGTATGGTATAAAAAGTTTTTCTGCTATTCTTAATCCACCGCATGCGACGATTTTTGCGATTGGAGCAGGGGAGCAACGCGCCGTTGTTAAAAATGGTGCATTAGTTGTTGCGACAGTTATGTCAGTTACGCTTTCTGCGGATCATCGTGCTGTCGATGGTGCTTTAGCAGCAGAGCTCGCGCGGACTTTTAAGAAGATGATTGAAAATCCATTAGCAATGTTGGTTTGAACTGTTTAACAGTTCTTCACATAAATTGTGAGAAAGCGTGTTAAGAGAATAGAAACAAATTTAAAGAGTTTAAAGAGCAATGTTATTGCTATTTCTGGTTTGGATAAAGCATTTACGTGAAGCTTAAAGCAAAGACATAAGATAATTCTCTCATATTGTTTTACAGTCTTAAGTTCAAAAAATGCATATCCATTTTATATATATATCCATGGAGGAATTACTGTGGCAAATCTTTATGATGTAATTGTGATTGGATCAGGTCCAGGCGGATATGTAACCGCAATTCGTGCAGCACAATGTGGCTTTAAGACTGCGATTGTTGAACGTGAACATTTGGGAGGGATCTGTTTAAATTGGGGATGTATTCCAACAAAGGCCCTTCTACGTTCAGCGGAAATGAAACATTTTGCTGAACATGCGACAAATTATGGATTAAAAATTAATGGTTCAATTGAGGCAAACATCAAAGATGTTGTGGCACGTTCACGGGGTGTTTCAGCACGTTTAAATGCTGGTGTTGGTTTTTTAATGAAAAAAAACAAAATTGATATTATCTGGGGTGAAGCAAAGCTTACTAAAGAAGCAAAGGGAAGCCTTCCTGCGGAAATTATGGTTTTTTCATCCTCCAAACCGATTATGCAACCGCAAAATCCAGTCCCTAAAGGGACGTTAGGGGAGGGAACTTATCAAGCAAAGCATATCATTATTGCAACGGGCGCACGTCCTCGTGTCCTTCCTGGTATTGAGCCAGATGGAAAACTCATTTGGACTTATTTTGAAGCTATGATACCGCCAGCAATGCCAAAATCGCTTTTGGTTATAGGGTCTGGGGCTATTGGCATTGAATTTGCTTCTTTTTATCATGATATGGGGGCGACAGTAACTGTTGTTGAAATGATGCCCCATATCATGCCTGCTGAAGATATTGAAATTTCAACGTTTGCTCGTAAACAGTTAGAGAAAAAAGGTTTACGCATTCTTCGTCAAACAAAAGTAACAAAGGTTGAAAAATCTTCCGATTCTGTAAGTGTACATATTGATGTTCAAGGTAAAATAGAGTCAATGACTGTTGACCGGTTGATTTCCGCTGTTGGGGTGCAAGGTAATATTGAGAATCTTGGTTTAGAAGCTTTGGGAATAAAAACCGATCGCGGCTGCATTGTAACTGATGAATGGAGTTGGACGGGGGTGGAAGGTATTTATGCTATTGGTGATGTAGCAGGCCCTCCTATGTTGGCCCATAAAGCAGAAGAAGAAGGTGTGATATGTATTGAGCATCTTGCAGGTTTGAAAAGCGCTCATCCACTTGATAAAAGAAAAATTCCAGGGTGTACATATTGTACACCACAGGTTGCCTCTGTAGGGCTTTCAGAAGCGGCAGCAAAAGAAGCAGGTTATGATATACGTATTGGTCGTTATTCTTTTGCTGCGAATGGTAAGGCGATTGCTTTGGGTGAAGATCAGGGGTTAGTAAAAACGATTTTTGATAAAAAAACAGGACAGCTTCTCGGGGCCCATATGGTAGGGGCTGAGGTAACAGAATTGATACAGGGTTTTGTTATTGCTATGAATCTTGAAACAACAGAAGAAGAATTAATGCATACTGTCTTTCCACATCCGACCTTATCGGAAATGATGAAAGAAAGTGTATTAGATGCTTATGGTCAAGTTTTAAACGCTTGATGACTGGATTGTATGAAAAATTTTATATTTTTGATTGTTACTTCGTATTTATAAGGCAAAGGCTTAAATGGTTACGGTTGTTGATAGAGTTGCAAATAGACGATTGCGTCATCCTGAAAAGGCACATCGTCCTGATACAAGCGTTCAAAAAAAGCCAGATTGGATTCGTGTAAAAGCGCCAACATCACCAATTTATAAGGAAACACATAGTATTGTACGTACGCATAAGTTAGTGACTGTATGTGAAGAAGCTGGTTGTCCTAATATTGGCGAATGTTGGAGCCAGAGGCATGCTAGCTTTATGATTTTAGGTGAAATATGTACGCGTGCTTGTGCTTTTTGTAACGTTGCAACAGGTATTCCACTTGCCGTTGATGATAATGAGCCAGAACGTGTCGCTGATGCTGTTGCACGGATGGAATTAAAACATGTTGTCATTACATCTGTTGATCGTGATGATCTTGCTGATGGTGGTGCTGAGCATTTTGCAAAAGTTATTTATGCGATTCGTCAAAAAACTCCTAAAACAACAATTGAAGTTCTTACACCTGATTTTCGTCATAAGGATGGCGCTTTAGAAGTTGTTGTTGCTGCTAAGCCTGATGTTTTTAATCATAACTTAGAAACAGTTCCTTCTAAATATTTGAAGGTCCGTCCAGGGGCACGTTATTTTCATTCAATTCGTTTATTACAACGTGTTAAAGAACTTGATCCAACAATTTTTACAAAATCGGGAATTATGGTTGGCCTTGGGGAGGAGCGAAATGAAGTTTTGCAATTGATGGATGATTTGCGCGCTGCTGATGTTGACTTTATGACAATTGGACAATATTTGCAGCCTACACGAAAACATCATCCAGTTGTTCGTTTTGTGCCTCCTGAAGAATTTGAGTCTTTTGCCAAGATTGGTAAAGTAAAAGGATTTTTACATATGGCCTCCAATCCTCTAACGCGTTCATCTCATCATGCTGGAGATGATTTTGCCATTTTGCAAAAAGCGCGTGATGAAAAATTTTCCTTACAGAGATAATTATGCCGATTTTTACAATACATCGGCAGATCACCCATAGTGCCAGTGAAATGTTTGATCTGGTTTCAGATATTGAGCGTTATCCTGAATTTTTACCAATGTGTGAGTCTTTAATAATACGTTCTCGAAAAGAATATGGAAAAAAAATATTGCTTCTTGCGGATATGACCGTTGGCTATAAGATTATTCGTGAAACTTTTACGACTCAAGTATTTCTTCAGCCGGAAAAAAGTCTTATAGAAGTTAAATATATTGATGGTCCATTCAAATATCTTGAAAATCGTTGGGCCTTTCATGATATTGAAAATACCAATGCATGTAATGTAGAGTTTTTTATTGATTATGAATTTAAAAGTAAAACGCTTGGATTAGTGATGGGCTCAATGTTTGATATTGCGTTTCGTAAATTTACCGAGGCTTTTGAGAAGCGTGCGCATCAGATTTATGGCTCTACGGTAACATAGTCTATTCTGTTATTTTTTAACAATACCTATTGCTTAAACAGCGTGAAGGTGAAAACCGGTTTCCATCTTTACTATTTGTTTTTAATTCAGCTTTCAAAAGCATATTGAGGGAATATCATTTTAAATGATGAAGATGATGCACAGTTTCATGCTTTTGTTTCTCTCTTTTTTAATGGATGCACACTCGTTAAACAAAACGCCCAAATAGAACATGCTTGCGTCATACCCATTTCATAATAGTGCTCATAATAAATAGTATAGATTCTCGTAAAAGTATATAAAATCTACATCTGTACACTTATGAAGAAGTTCTCCTGTATCATTTATTTGCCATCTCTCAAGATGTTGTACCAGCTCTTAGCACTTGAGAGAGAGGTACAAGTTTCCCTTTCATTAATCATTTTATTTATACAGTTTTTTCTCTTGTGGCGTGTAAGTGAATAAATTTGATTAATTCAACCTACACAGGACTAAAGTGAGATAATTTTAGGCTAGTCAGATCGTTCATTTTCAAGTTGTGATACAATAAAATTTTTTCAAGATGTTGACGATTATAGACTCGATGGGGAATAAAGAATTTTGAAATTAGTATGGGGAATTCAGTGAAGCAATTCCAGAATCATTTTAAAAGCATTTTCAACAGTTGCATGGCGGATAGCATTGCGATTAAGATGAGCAAAGTGCATTTCTTTGTGCAGGGGGGAGTGGTTTTTATAAGCTACTGCGCAATGCACAAGTCCTACAGGTTTATCAAGACTTGCACCTCCTGGACCAGCAATTCCTGTTACAGAAACTGCAATGTCAGCTTGTGAATGTTTTAATCCACCCTCAGCCATTGCAAGAGCAACTTCTTTTGAAACGGCACCATAGGTTTTTATAAGTTCAGCACAAACGCCAACAAGGCGTGTTTTAGATTCATTTGAATAAACAACAAATCCACAATCGAGAACATCTGACGATCCTGCTATATTTGTGAGGCATGCAGCAATGAGTCCCCCTGTACAAGACTCTACAGTTGTTAACAGCAAACCTTTTTGGCGAAAGGTATTAAGAACTTCATGTGCTTGTTTTTCACAAAGATATGTCATTGGGGAATTTCTCCTGAATAAAGGACGCTCACTGTTGCAAGAGCAGCAATTCCCTCACCACGACCAATAAATCCAAGCCTTTCATTTGTTGTTGCTTTGATAGAGATACGATCAGGTGTTATTGCAAGTATTGTTATAAGATTTTCTGTCATGGCATGACGATATGGACTAATTTTAGGATTTTCAGCGATAATTGTGATATCAACATTGGCGATACGACCACCTGCTTGTTTTATAATATCAAGAGCATGACGGAGAAAAATTTCTGATGATACATTTTTCCATTGAGGATCAGAGGGAGGAAAATGTGTACCGATATCTCCAGCACCTTGAGTTGCAAGAAGGGCATCTGTTAATGCATGAAGAGCAACATCCGCATCGGAGTGTCCATTTAATTTTTTATGAAAAGGGATTTTTATACCACATAATATAAGAAAATCACCATCCTCAAAAGAGTGAACATCATAACCATTGCCGGTACGAATATCAGGAAATATTTGCATTTTCTTTTGGAGATATAAATGTGCAGTATTAAAATCTTCATGCCATGTAATTTTTATGTTGTTAGGATCTCCAGGAACGGTACGCATAGGAATTCCAAACCATTCGGCAATTGCAGAATCGTCAGTGAATTCTTGTTTGCAAGCTTGTTTTGCTTGTTTATGGGCCGCTAAGATATGTTCAAAGGGAAAACACTGTGGAGTTTGTGCACTATAAAGATGGGTACGGGGAATTGTTTCTAAAACATGCTGATTATTTATACGTTTAAGGGTATCAGAGATGGGCAGAACAGGAAGAACACCTTCTTGAGGCGTGATAGTGTTGTGAATGTTATTAAGAAGCTTGTTTTCGATAAAAGGGCGTGCACCATCATGAATATGCACATATTGGGGGGCAAATTTTTTGAGTGCCTGAAGTCCATATAAGGTAGAGATTTGACGTGTATTGCCTCCTTCAACGATAATAAGGCGCTCTTTAAAATCGTCAATAGCTTGTTCACAGATTTGACGATCTTCTGGATGAATAACAAGAATAATTGTTGTGATAGCTGGATGCTGCAAAAAACAATGCACGGTATGATAAATAATTGGCTTTTGTCCTAGAAGCCGATATTGTTTTGGAATTTTATGGGGAGATCCTGCTCTTTCACCCCGTCCAGCGGCTAATATTATTGCTGCAATAGAAATACTTAATCTCCTTGTATTATAATCTTAGTTTGCTTTTTTGTCATTAATTTTAAAATGATTTTGAAAGGATGGTTGTTGTAGATCAGCAAGGGATATCACGGATAACACCTCAAAAAAAGCATTTAATGCTTTTTGAAGTGCGGTATTTAAACCACAAAAATCAAACAAGGGGCAAGTTGGTTCTGCAGTATCGAAACATTCTGCGAGGGAAAAGTTGTCTTCTGTTACTTTCACAACATCCGCGACTGAAATTTCTGCTGCGGGTTTAGCCAATCTAACTCCACCATTGCGTCCACGCACTGTTTGTATAAAACCTGCTTGAACAAGCAGCTGAAGGATTTTAAATAAAAAAAGCTCTGAAACGGCATATGCTTTAGCAATTTCTGGAACACGACTGAGAGTTCCCTGATTATCTGCACAATACATAAGCATTCGAAGAGCATAATTTGTTTGTTTTGTTAATCGCATCTCATTTCCTTCGTAAAGTATCGTCGAACACAGTCTATTTTAAAGATATTTTGCAAAATGTAGAAGTTTTTTCTCGTTGACTATATTTGCCTATTTTAAATGTAGTATTAGTATTGTCAATTTTTGCTACAAAAGGTTATATGAGAATAATGGGATAAGGGTATGTAAGCTCATGACGAATATAACATCTGTGACGAATCTTCAAGACATAGATAAAAATACTTATAACGATGAGTTGTATCGTTTAAGTAAGGTATATATTTTTTTAGGGATTACAATTATTGTATTGGCTTTACTTACGGCCTCTGTTTCATTTATTATTCTTATTGGATTAACTCCTGTTGTTCCCAGTAGAACAGTAACCCTTATTCTTATAGGAATTAATAGTTTTTGGGTTTTAGGGCTTATTGTCATCGTTTTTTATGAGATGATACCGATCATTCGTGCTTGGCGTTCAAGGCGTGCAGGATCGCGTCTTCATGTGCGCCTTATTTCATTGTTTGCACTTGTTGCGACAATGCCAGCTGTTGCTGTAGCTCTTGTATCGGGTCCAGCACTAAATTTGGGACTTGATCGATGGTTTGATACAACAACGCGGCAAATTGTGGGCTCTTCTATTGATTTAGCAAATGCTTATGCAGATGAAATGCTCCAAAATTTAAAAAATTTATCCTACGCGATGGCATTTGCACTTGATAACAAAAAACTCTTAGAACGTAATCCAGCTGAATATAGGATGCAATTGACGCGTCATGCTCTAGGACGCAATTTGCGTGGTGCATTTTTGTTAAGTTCTAGTGGAGCTATTTTTGTATCGAGTGCTCTTGGTGATGAAGATAAACTGCCAATTCCTCCTTCTCATCTTATTGAACGTGCAACCAGTGCGAGACCTTTTTCTTTTCAACCAGGCGTTCATGATTATTTTGGTATTATTTTAAAATTTACCAATATTCCAAACACATTTTTATATTTGGTGCGTGACGTTGATAAAGGTGTTTTATCTGCTTTGCGTTTGACAGAAGTTAATACAGATCGTTATCGTGATTTAAATGAGAATCGCCTGCTGACACAGATTGCATTTGGTATGCTTTATTTGTGTCTTTTTTTTAGTTTATTCTTATCAGCCATTTGGGCTGCTATTGCTGTTGCTGATCGCTTAGTACGTCCTATTCGTCTTCTCATTAGTGCTGCCGATGATGTTGCTTCTGGAAATATGGAAATTTTCGTGCCAGTACGAGCAAAAGATGGAGATATTGGGCAATTATCCAAAACTTTTAATTACATGGTCAGTGAATTGAAAAGTCGGCGTAATGAATTGATTGCAGTGCGTGATCAAATTGATGAAAGACGGCGTTTTTCTGAAGCTGTGTTATCGGGTGTAACAGCGGGAGTAGCAGGTATAGATGATAATGGTGATATCACCATTATCAATCGGTCTATTGAAGCGATGTTTGATATTCGCTCAGAGCGCGTTGTTGGAAAAAGTCTTTTATCTTTAAGCGCTGAAATTTGGCAGGTTTTTCAGTTTGTGCGTTCATTGGATCGTAAAAACCATCGTGAGCAGGTCACTTTAAACGTTGCAGGAAAAGAGCGTGTCTGTAATGTCCAAGTTACGATGGAGGAGGATGATGGACAAGGGCAATCTTGGGTTCTAACAATTGATGATATTACAGACCTTGTTGCAGCGCAACGTACAGCGGCGTGGGCGGATATTGCGCGGCGTATTGCACACGAAATTAAAAATCCTCTTACACCTATTCAGTTATCCGCTGAACGCATTCGTAAACGTTATAACAAAGCTATTACACAAGATAGAGAGGTCTTTGAGCGGTGTATTGACACAATTATTCGGCAGGTTGGAGATATTGGGCGTATGGTTGATGAGTTTTCCTCTTTTGCACGTATGCCCAAACCCAAAATGCATATTTTAGATATACGAGAATTGTTGCGCGAAGCATGTTTCTTGATAGAGGTGACGCGACATGATATTCATTTTGAGCAAGATTTAGGAACTCTACCACTTATGGGTGCATTTGATAATCGTCTCATTGTACAGGCTTTTTGCAATGTTATCAAAAACGCGAGCGAATCCATAGATTCAGTTATGCGAGAGGAAAATATTCACGGTCATATTCTTATCCGTTCTTATCGTCAGGAAGAATGGGTGGTTGTGGATGTTGTTGATAACGGGAAAGGACTTCCTAAAGAGCAAAGACAAAAGTTATTAGAACCCTATATAACAACGCGGGAAAAAGGAACAGGGCTGGGGTTAGCTATTGTGCGCAAAGTTATTGAAGATCACGGTGGTTTCATGGAGCTTCATGATGCACCGGAGAGTTTTTATGAAGGTCGTGGTGCGATGATCCGTTTGATATTTCCAGCGGATGGGGGTAAGCAGGGTAATATTATACAAGCCATAAATCATAAGATAGGGGAATAGTATGGTATCAGATATCTTGATTGTTGATGATGAAGCAGATATTCGTGAGCTTGTTGCTGGTATTTTAGATGATGAAGGTTATGAAACGCGTGTTGCTTGTAACTCTGATGAAGCATTGGCTCAAATTAGTGAGCGTATTCCAAAGCTCATTTTTTTGGATATTTGGCTACAGGGTAGTCGTCTCGATGGTTTAGCACTGCTTGATGAAATTAAAACACAATATCCGGCTCTTCCGGTCGTTATGATCTCTGGTCATGGTAATATTGAGACGGCTGTTTCCGCTATAAAGCGAGGGGCATATGATTTCATTGAAAAACCTTTTAAAGCTGATAGACTTGTATTGGTTGCAGAGAGAACACTTGAAAATTCAAATTTAAAACGTGAGCTTTTAGAATTGCGAAAGCGTTCGAACGAGACATTAGAGTTGCTCGGAAAATCGACAGTTATAAAAAATTTGCGTCAAATCATAGAAAAAGTAGCACCAACCAATAGTCGCATCATGATAACAGGTCCTTCAGGGGCAGGAAAAGAGACTGTTGCACGAGCTATTCATGCGCTCTCAACGCGTTCGAATGGGCCATTTGTTACAATAAATGCTGCAACGATTACTCCGGAAAGAATGGAAATAGAGCTGTTTGGCAGCGAAATGGAGGGAAGAGAGCGTAAAATTGGTGCCTTAGAGGAAGCTCATGGCGGTATCTTATATCTTGATGAAATTGCTGATATGCCGCGTGAGACTCAAGGGAAGATTCTTCGGGTTTTAACGGGGCAAACATTTGAGAGAATTGGCGGCACAAAACGTGTTAAGGTGGATGTCCGTATCATTTCTTCGACAGCGCAAAATCTTGAAAACCTCATTTCTGATGGGCGCTTTAGGGAGGATCTTTTTCACCGTCTTTCCGTTGTTCCTATTGTTGTTCCGCCCCTTTCAGCGCGTCGTGAAGATATTCCAGAACTTGTACATCATTTTGTAAAAACAATATCACAGCAGGTTGGGATTAAACCGCGTGCAATCAGTGATGATGTGATTGCTATTTTGCAAACGCACGCTTGGCCGGGTAATGTGCGGCAATTACGTAATAATATTGAGCGTCTTCTTATTCTTGTGCGGGATGGTGATGGTCCTATAACAGCGGACTTTCTTCCCAGTGAAGTAAGTGATTCTTTGCCACGTCTTCAAATGGATTCAGATGAAAGTATAATGGATTTGCCGTTACGTGAAGCTCGAGAATTATTTGAAAAGAGATATTTAGTGGCGCAGATTGGGCGTTTGGGTGGAAATATATCACGTACTGCTGAATTTATAGGCATGGAGCGTTCAGCTTTGCACCGTAAACTTAAAGCGCTTGGAGTTTCTTAAAGCGATGCGTATTATTATTTGTGGAGCAGGACAGGTTGGTTATGGGATAGCAGAGCGTCTTGCTGCTGAAAATCACGATGTTACTGTTATTGATATTGAAACGAGATTAATTGAAAAGATTCGCGATACATTGGATGTGAGAGGTTTTGTTGGTCACGGTTCACGGCCTGAAGTTCTTTTGGCTGCAGATGCAGACAAAGCTGATATGTTGATTGCTGTCACTTTGTTTGATGAAGTTAATATGGTAGCTTGCCAAGTAGCACATTCATTATTTAATGTGCCCACAAAAATTGCTCGTATTCGCTCACAATCTTATTTAGAACCACGTTATAAGACGCTTTTTTCCAGAGAGAATATTCCCATTGATGTGGTTATTTCGCCAGAAGTTGAAGTTGGGGAAATGGTTTTGCGCCGTATTGCTTTACCTGGTGCAATAGATGTTCTTTATTTTTGTAATGATGATATTGTGGCACTAGCTTTGGAATGCATGGAAGATTGTCCCGTTATTAATACACCTTTGCGTCAATTAACAGAGCTTTTTCCAGATCTTCATACGACGGTTACTGCTATTAAACGTGGCGCGGAATTATTGGTTGCACATTCAGAAACGCAACTACGCGTTGGTGATATAACCTATCTTGTTGTTTCTCGTGAACAGATGCGTCGTGCTGTTGGGCTTTTTGGTCATAAAGAACAAGATGCCCACCGCATGATTATTGCAGGGGGTGGTCACATTGGCCTTTATGTTGCACAGGCTATTGAAAAGCGTTTTCATAAATTAAAATTGAAGATTATAGAAGCGCATAGAGAAAGAGCCCTCACAATTGCTGATCAGCTTGAAAAAACAACAGTTTTATACGGTAACGTGTTAGATCCAGTGATTCTTCAAGATGCGGGAATTGATCAGTCCGATTTAATGATTACATTGACCAATCAAGATCAGGTTAATCTCTTAAGCGCTATTATTGCTAAAAGATTGGGCTGCAAAGCCAATATGGTATTGATTAATAATGTTGCCTATCAAGAATTTAGTCGTGCTGTTGGTGTGGATGCATATCTTAATCCCCATAGTGTTACAATATCGAGAATTTTGCAACAAATGCGCCGTGGGCGTATTCGTTCTGTTCATTCAGTTTTTAATGGCCGAGCAGAAATTATTGAAGCTGAAGTGATGCAAACATCTTCATTGGTTGGTAAGTCATTATCAGAGCTCAATTTATCAGATGGTTTGAGAATTGGTGCAATTTATCGCAATAAGACAATAATACAGCTTTCGGCAGATACGCGTATTTTGTCTGGTGATAGAATAGTGATTTTTGCTCTTGCTGATAGGGTTCGTGATGTTGAACAACTCTTTCGCGTAAGTTTAGAATATTTTTGATGTATTATCTATGGATATTTGTACTTTTTGGTATAGTGGACAATTAAGATTGGTAGATAGGCTTTGTTTGTCTTCAATGGTTAAAACTGGACAGCGCGTTAAGCTTTTTAGTTATGATAAAAAAATAGATAATCTCCCTGCTGGTGTTGAGCTGTATGAAGCCGAATCAATTTTACCACACTCAGCAATTTATCGCCTTGATCCCGATTTGTCTGATGATAAACTAGGGTGTACAATTGTTCAGTTCTCGGATTTTTCTCGTGTTATGCTGATGAAATATCAACAAGGTGTTTGGTTAGATACAGATGTTTACCTTGTTAAACAATTTCATCCAGATGCGGATAAGGTTTGGTTGTCAAGAGAAAATAATACAAGAGTAGGCGTTTCTGCACTTTATTTTCCGCCCAATAACCCTATTATAAAAATATTTGAGGATTATTGGGCTGGCACAGAAATTATTCCTCATTGGCTTGGGTTTAAGCGTCGTGTTTGGAGACCGTTCTGGTTAAAGAGGAAAAAAATGCCGATTTTACCGAGAAATCTTGGCGTTACAATATTTGGCAATGATGGTATTTCACGATTAGCAAAACGATATGGTTTTTTTCATGAAGCAAAGGAAAAGGAAACTTTTTATTATTGGACTGGGCGAAAAACTGAACGTATTTTTGAACCAGCTTTTGGCGTAAAGCCGCTTACAGATTCACGCTTGATAGGCTTTCATATTCACAGAAAGACAAAGACCACGAAAAGACCTCAGGAAGGAAGTTTTTACCATTGGGCGGTATCTCGCATTCCGGATGTTCATCATTTGTTTAGGTAGAGTTATTATTGCTATTTTAACTATTGAGATTTTAATCTATCTTATACAATCTCTTGATTGTAGCTTGCACAAGAGAGTAATGTTAACATATGGACAAAAACATTGAATGTGTAAAGAGCGGTTGTTATATGAACGGAAAGTAAAAATATGAGTGATCCAATGAAAACAGCATTAAGCCTTGTTCCTATGGTTATTGAACAAACAAATCGTGGTGAACGGGCCTATGATATTTTTTCCCGTCTTTTAAAGGAACGGATTATTTTTATTAATGGACCTGTTGAAGATGGTATGGCAATGCTTGTTTGTGCACAATTGCTTTTTTTGGAAGCGGAAAATCCTAAAAAAGAAATTAGTCTTTATATTAATTCTCCAGGTGGTGTCGTAACATCTGGTATGGCTATTTATGATACTATGCAGTTTATTCGCCCTCCTGTTTCTACGCTTTGCATGGGGCAAGCGGCATCTATGGGGTCTTTATTATTAACGGCTGGAGCAAAAGGTCATCGTTTTACATTGCCAAACGCACGTATTATGGTGCATCAACCATCTGGTGGTTTTCAAGGTCAAGCTTCAGATATTGAGCGACATGCGCAAGATATTATAAAGATGAAACGGCGTTTAAATGAAATTTATGTTCAACATACGAGTCAAGATTATGAGGTTATAGAGAGAACTCTCGATCGCGATCATTTTATGACAGCAGAAGAAGCCAAAGCGTTTGGCTTAGTTGATGATGTTATACAATACCGTGCAGAAACTGAAAAAGAAGAAAAAGATTAAGAATTTTTATAGAAAAAACAGCTACTTTAAATCAAGAGTTTTATAAAAAATATCGCAAAATAAGAGAAACACCTAAAAGTATTGAGACATGCATGGTTTTCTATATGTCTTTTAGTTTTCATGATGAAAGGCTTCCTTTGAAAAGGCAAAGTGTTCATATATTGTGGTGAAAGGAAAGAAAAATGAGCAAAATTAGCAATAGCGGGAACGAATCAAAAAATACTCTCTATTGCTCGTTCTGCGGCAAGAGTCAGCATGAGGTGCGTAAGCTCATTGCGGGGCCTACTGTATTTATCTGTGATGAATGTGTAGAGCTTTGCATGGATATTATTCGGGAAGAAAATAAGTCTTCTGGGGTTAAGGTGCGTGATGGTGTTCCTACGCCACAGGAAATTATAACAGTTCTTGATGACTATGTTATTGGTCAGCAGCATGCAAAGCGTGTTCTTTCTGTTGCTGTTCATAATCATTATAAACGGTTGGCGCATCAGTCTAAAAGCAATGATATTGAGTTGGCTAAATCAAATATTCTTCTTGTTGGTCCAACGGGTTGTGGTAAAACTTATCTTGCACAAACATTAGCACGTATTATTGATGTGCCTTTTACGATGGCGGATGCGACCACTTTGACTGAAGCGGGTTATGTGGGAGAAGATGTTGAAAATATTATTTTGAAGCTTCTTCAAGCAGCAGATTATAATGTTGAACGTGCGCAGCGTGGTATTGTTTATATTGATGAGGTTGATAAGATTTCTCGTAAAGCAGACAATCCTTCTATTACAAGAGATGTTTCGGGGGAAGGAGTTCAGCAAGCATTATTAAAAATTATGGAAGGAACGATTGCTTCTGTTCCTCCTCAAGGTGGACGTAAGCATCCGCAACAAGAGTTTCTTCAGGTTGACACCACAAACATCTTATTCATTTGTGGGGGAGCTTTTGCAGGTTTAGAACGGATTATTTCAGGGCGTGGTGAAAAAACTTCTATTGGTTTTTCTGCGACTGTTAAGGCTCCGGATGAGCGTTGTGTCGGTGAAATTTTTCGTGATTTAGAGCCTGAAGATCTTATTAAATTTGGTTTAATACCAGAATTTATTGGGCGGCTTCCTATAGTCGCTACCTTAGAGGATTTAGATGTTAACGCCCTCATGCAAATTTTATCCCAACCTAAAAATGCGTTAGTAAAGCAATATCAGCGTCTTTTTGAAATGGAGAATGTTGAGTTAGCATTTCATGAAGATGCTTTACGTGTTATTGCAAAGAAAGCAATTGAACGTAAAACTGGTGCTCGTGGTTTACGTTCTATTATGGAGAAGATCCTTCTTGAGACGATGTTTGAGCTACCGGCTCTTGAAGGCGTTCAAAAAGTGGTTATTTCGAGTGATGTCGTTGATGGTAAAGCGCGTCCTCTTTATATTTACTCAGAACGTGCAGAAGATAAAGAAAATGTATCAGCATGACATTGTGCGATGCACAATATAAAAGGTGGTAGTGAACGGTATTTGATAGGTGTTTCTAATAATATCATTATAATGCTTGATTTATGTATGAGTAATTACCACTTCATGTACAGTGAAGAGCTGAGATTTTCTAAAGGTGGGCTAATTGTTGTAGATAGCTCATAGGCTCCAGAAAGGAGAGTTATGCAATATATTGATGAAAAGACAGATGAAGTAAGAGATGGGGTTTATGCTGTTTTACCTCTTCGTGATATTGTTGTCTTCCCCCATATGATTGTTCCACTTTTTGTGGGCCGCGAAAAATCAATTCGTGCTCTTGAAGAAACGATGGCGGTTGATAAGCAAATACTATTGGTGACACAAAAAAATGCTTCTGATGACGATCCAAAATCAGAGGATGTTTATCATATTGGTACATTTGCTAATATTCTTCAACTTTTAAAGCTTCCTGATGGTACTGTAAAGGTTTTGGTTGAAGGAACTGCACGTGCAAAAATTAGTCAATTTTCTTTAAGTGAAGGTTATCATCAGGCTTTTGCAACTGTTACAGAAGAACCTAGAGAGAGTGATGTTGAGATTGAAGCTCTTTCAAGGTCAGTGATTACTTATTTTGAAAACTATGTAAAGCTTAATAAAAAAATCTCTCCTGAAGTTGTGAATGCGATTGGCCAGCTTGATAATCCTTCTAAGCTTGCCGATACGATTGCTTCTCATTTGATGATTAAACTGGCAGAAAAACAGGAAATATTAGAGCTCTTACCTGTGCGGGCCCGTCTTGAACGTGTTTTGTCCTTCATGGAAGGAGAAATTTCTGTTTTGCAGGTTGAAAAACGTATTCGTTCGCATGTTAAACGGCAAATGGAAAAAAACCAACGAGAATATTATCTCAATGAGCAGATGAAGGCTATTCAAAAAGAGTTAGGAGCAGGTGATGATAGCCGAGATGAACTCTCTGAATTAGAAGAACGTATCAAGAATACAAAACTATCCAAGGAAGCACAGGAAAAAGCTGGAGCAGAATTGAGAAAATTACGGAATATGTCTCCTATGTCTGCAGAAGCGACAGTTGTACGTAACTATCTTGATTGGTTATTAGCAATGCCTTGGGGTAAAAAATCTAAGATTAAAAACAATTTAGATTTTGCTGAAAAGGTCATGAATAATGAACATTTTGGTCTTGAAAAAGTTAAGGAGCGAATTATTGAATATTTGGCCGTACAAAGTCGCGCGTCAAAGATAAAAGGTCCCATTATTTGTTTGTTAGGTCCTCCAGGTGTAGGGAAAACATCATTAGCGCGCTCTATTGCAAAGGCAACGGGACGTGAGTATGTTCGTATCTCATTGGGAGGTGTCCGAGATGAAGCAGAAATTCGTGGACATCGCCGAACATATATTGGCTCGATGCCTGGGAAAATTATCCAGTCTATGAAAAAAGCAAAAAAATCTAATCCGCTTTTCTTGCTTGATGAAATTGATAAAATGGGCCAAGATTTTCGTGGTGATCCTTCATCCGCTTTATTAGAAGTTCTTGATCCTGAACAAAATGGTACATTCATTGATCACTATTTGGAAGTTGAATATGATCTTTCTGATGTCATGTTTATCACAACTGCCAATACGCTTAATATTCCAGGTCCGTTAATGGATCGTATGGAAATTATTCGTATCGCTGGTTATACTGAATGTGAGAAAATGGAAATTGTTAAACAGCATCTTTTACCAAAGGCACTAAAAGATCACTGTTTATCTAAAAAAGAACTCAGTATTTCTGATGGCGCACTAAGGTCAATTATTCAGTTTTATACACGTGAGGCAGGCGTTCGTAACCTTGAACGTGAACTCATGAAAATTTCCCGCAAATCCGTTACAAAAATTCTCAAAACACATCAAAAATCTGTAAAAGTTACAGAAAGTAATATTCATGATTTCTTGGGTGTTAAACGTTATCATTACAATCAGATTGAAGGAGAAAATCAAGTTGGTGTTGTAACAGGTCTTGCGTGGACAGAAGTCGGTGGAGAGTTATTGACTATTGAAGGAGTTATGATGCCCGGCAAAGGGAAGATGACTGTAACTGGAAATTTACGTGATATTATGAAAGAGTCCATTTCAGCGGCAGCATCTTATGTACGTTCTCGTGCTGTTGATTTTGGTATTGAACCTCCACTTTTTGAAAAACGCGATATCCATGTTCATGTTCCAGAGGGTGCGACACCAAAAGATGGCCCATCGGCTGGGATTGCAATGGTGACAGCAATTGTTTCGGTCCTTACAGGAGTAGCTGTGCATAAAGATATTGCAATGACTGGTGAAATTACTTTACGTGGACGCGTTTTACCCATTGGTGGATTAAAAGAAAAACTCTTAGCAGCTCTTCGAGGAGGGATAAAAAAAGTACTTATTCCTGAAGAAAATGCAAAAGATTTGGTTGATATTCCTGATGATGTCAAAAATAATATGGAAATTATTCCGGTAAATCATGTGAGTGAAGTTTTGAAACACGCTTTGGTTCGTTTTCCAGACACTATTGAATGGAAAGAACCCTCTACAGGGGCTGTGCCAATCCGGTCAGAGAGCAGTGATAGTGAAGGAATACAGATTGCGCACTGATTCACTTATCTCATTTATAACGGCATTTTTTAGGTGGTAGAAGATGTTGTTGAGGTTATTATTCTGTTTTTTGTTGGAAAAAGTGAAAAATTCCGTGAATAACTGTGATTATTGCTAAAAAAACAATGTTTTGGATAAAAATAAGACTTCTGTTTGCTGTACTTTTCAATAAACTGACCAATAACATGATTAAGTCATGTTCAGGTAATATAGGGAAAGGAAATATTTTATGAATAAAAGTGAATTCGTTAGCTCCGTTGCTGAAAAGGCAGGTGTTTCGAAAGCGCAAGCTGGTGCTGTTGTTGATGCTTTTATGGCTTCTGTAACAGAAGCTTTGGCTTCAGGAGGAGATGTTCGTCTTCCAGGTTTTGGCACTTTTGAAGTTTCTCATCGTGCTGCAACAAAGGGGCGTAATCCTTCAACTGGTGCTGAAATCGATATTCCAGCACGTTCTGTACCCAAATTTTCTGCAGGAAAAAGCCTTAAAGAAGCAGTTAATAAAAAATAATTCTAAGCTACATTAAAAAAACCCGATTTATTTATAAGCGGGTTTTTTTAACACATGTGTTATGCTTATTTTTCACATAAAACTTTGAGATCCTTGCGATATTTTTTATTTTCATGTATTGCTGGAAATATATTGTTTTTAGTCATTTTCAATGAAATATTGCACTGTATTAATTGAGCGCGGGTATGGCTTATAAAATGTAATATTAACTTTTATTACGCTGAAGTGTTACGGTATTTATTTCAAAACAAGATCCGTAAATAATATGAAGCGGAAAACTCTGTAAAGTCCATAAAAGTTATTATATATCACCATTTACGCTTAATAAAAGTGCATGTTGGTGCCACCTTGCTATCTATTTTCTCAGTTCCTATAATGTTGCGACTAGCCCCAGATATCTGAGACGAGTGCATAAGGGATAGTTTTATTCTTTTACTCTTATACGCCAACCTTTCTTGTGACGCACCAAGAGGATAATTTTATTGATTTATTATAAGATCCTGAAATAAAAAAATCTTTTGATATTCAGATTTGGTTTTTAATATTGGGATTTTTCTTGGCATTTGAGAGGGGAGAGATAGCTCCAGCTCTATCCTACAAATATTTTTTCCATATCTTTATTTCACTTGTGATATGCAAGCGAGTATTTTTCCTTCATCATACAAGAGTTAAAATGAGAGAACATCACAAACTTTGAGGGAGGAAGTTAAAAAACAGAAAAATTACTCTTATAAAATAATATACATTACGTAATATAAAAACTATTAATAAAGATAGTACAGTATTACTTGTGTATTTCCATTTATTTATTTTGATTATTCATAATATGTTTATATAATTATTTTGTTTTTAGTCATTAAATCATATTAAATTATTGATAGCGGTAAAGTTTTTTTATAGCCAAAAGTTATTTTACAGCATCTACATAATTGAATAAATGATGAAACGTAGGGTAGTATTTATTGATTGGGGGAGACAGTCTTTAAAAGGCTTTAGAATGATTTTTTCACGAGAGTTATAAAGATCTATTCAGTAGGAGAGAGGCGAATCGTGTGTTTTTTATAAACAGGAGCTCTTTGATTCTTTATTTGCTAACCACTGAGTACAATCATTGAGAGCTCTCGCTGTTATGGCTTGTTTTTTTACTAATTTTTTTTCTTTACTTGGTAAACGTTTTCCTGAATGTTTAATAGAAGCAATAGGGGGAAAAAGTCCGAAATTGATATTCATTGGCTGAAAAGATTGTGTTTCTGCTTTTTCATCTATGATGTGTCCCCCCGTAATATGATTCAAAAGGGCTCCGAATGCTGTAGTTTGTGGGGGTAGGCAAGGGGAAATATGATGATATTCGGCAGCAGCAAAACGTCCAGCAAGAAGCCCTATTGCCGCTGATTCTACATAACCTTCACATCCGGTAATTTGCCCTGCAAAGCGTAGTTGTTTTTTTTGTTTTAAACGAAGGGTTTGATCAAGAATAATTGGCGAGTTGAGGTAGGTATTGCGGTGAAGACCACCAAGACGCGCAAACTCTGCTTTTTCAAGACCGGGAATCATTCTAAAAATGCGAATTTGTTCACCATATTTCAATTTTGTCTGAAAGCCGACCATATTATAAAGCGTTCCAAGTTTATTATCTTGGCGTAATTGAACGACAGCATAGGGTTTAACTGTAGGGTTATGGGCATTAGTTAAGCCCATAGGTTTCATAGGACCATGTCTTAACGTTTCAAGTCCGCGCTCAGCCATAATTTCAATGGGGAGGCATCCATCAAAATAGGGCGTTTTTTCAAAGTCACGAAACTCTGTTTTTTCAGCATTTTTTAACGCTTCAACGAATGTTTCATATTGTTCTTTGTTGAGGGGACAATTAAGATAATCTTTTCCTGTTCCCTCAGGACCAATTTTATCATAGCGAGACTGATACCAACAAATGTTGATATCAATACTGTCGGTATGGATAATAGGTGCAATTGCATCAAAAAAAGAAAGAGCTTTTATACCGGTTATTGCTTGTAATTTTTGAGCAAGTGCAGGCGATGTAAGGGGGCCTGTTGCAATGACAACATGTTTCCAAGCTTTAGGAATTTCTTGAACTTCTTCACGTTTGATTGTTATAAGAGGGTGGTTTTCAAGTGCTGTCGTAACGGTTTTTGAAAATCCATCACGGTCAACAGCAAGAGCACTACCTGCGGGAACTTTGTTGGCATCAGCAGCTTTCATAATTAACGATTTTGCTAATCGCATTTCAGCATGTAAAAGTCCTACGGCATTTGTTAATGAATCATCGCAACGAAACGAATTTGAACAAACCAGTTCTGCCAATTTATCGGTTTTATGGGCATCTGATTTTTTTTCGGGTCGCATTTCATGCAAAACAACAGAAATTCCTGACTGAGCGATTTGCCAGCTTGCTTCACACCCCGCAAGACCGCCACCGATGATATGAATTGGGATATCAAATGTCTTTAACATAATTGACTTTTAGCGTAAGCAGTTATGTATGAAAAGCATAGATTTTGTTTTTTTTAATATATTTGTTTGCTTTTTTTCTGTAATTAATGGTATAGAAACGCCGCTTGTATAAGGTTATTAGCTTGTAAGTTTGAGCGGATGTGGCGAAATTGGTAGACGCACCAGATTTAGGTTCTGGCGGGAGACCGTGGGGGTTCGAGTCCCTCCATCCGCACCAAAGCAATCCCTTAAGTGCTACGGATTTCTACGTGTCTGAAATTCCGCTTCATGGTAAATGTAACACTCGAAGTGTTAGAATGTAATGATTATTAGAGTGGGTTGATCCCTCTCCTTAGAAAAATGAAGGTGTTTAATGCAGGTTACCGAGACGCTTAATGAAGGACTGAAGCGCGAAATTAAGATCGTGGTTCCAGCGAAAGATTTAGAAGAAAAGTTGAATGAACGATTGGATGATACCAAGGGAAAAATCAAGCTTAATGGTTTTCGTCCCGGTAAAGTGCCTAGTGGGCATTTGCGAAAAATGTATGGTAAATCCTTTATGGCGGAGATTCTCAATGAGATACTCAGTGATGCACCCCGTTCTATTTTAGCGGACCGCAATGAACGTGCAGCGATGCAGCCAAAAATTGATATAGATGAAGATGAAAAAATTCTAGATGGCAAAGCTGATTTTACTTTTAGTTTAAAGTATGAAGTTTTACCAAAAATTGACATTAAAGATTTTGAACATATTAAGGTTATCCGTGAAATTGCAATTATTCCTGAACAGGATATTGATGATCAAGTCAATCGCGTCCTTTCTTCTACGCGTAATTATTCTCTAAAAGAGGGGAATTCTGAAGAAGGTGATCGCATTACCATAGATTATCAAGGTAAGCTTGAAGGCGTTCCATTTGAAGGTGGGGCAGATAGTGATGCACAACTGATTCTTGGGGCAAAACAATTTATTCCTGGTTTTGAAGAGCAATTGGTTGGTGTGAAAGCTGGGGATGTAAAAACGATTTTTGTTAAATTTCCTGATAATTACAGTGCGGCACATTTGGCGGGACGGGAAGCAGAGTTTGACATTACTGTCAAAGCTGTCTTTAAACCAGATGAATTAAAAATTGATGATGAAGCAGCGCAAAAAGTTGGTTTAGAGTCTCTAGATCGCTTACGTGAGGTCGTTCGTGGGCAGATTGAAAGCCAATATGGTTCAGTGACACGTCAAAAAGTTAAGCGTCAAATTCTTGATGCTTTAGATGCTGATTATAATTTTGAGATTCCTGAAGAACTTTTAGAGGTTGAGTTTAACAATATATGGGCTCAGGTTAATGATGATTTGAAAAAGGCTGGGCGCAGTTTTGAAGATGAAGGTATTACAGAAGAAAAGGCACGGGAGGAATATCGTGTCCTTGCGCAGCGTCGTGTTCGTCTTGGTTTGGTGCTTTCTGAAATTGGAATGAAGGTTGGTGTTAAAGTTAGTGAAGATGAGCTAAAAGCAGCCGTTTTTGATCAGGTTCGCCAGTATCCTGGACAAGAGAAAGAGATTATGGATTTTTTCCGTAAGACTCCGGAAGCTGTTGAAAATCTACGTGCTCCGATTTTTGAAGAAAAGGTCATTGATCATTTATTAGCACAGATAAAAGTCACAGATAAAGAAGTGACGGTTGAAGAGTTGATGAAAGAATATGACGAATCAGATGTCCCTGAAGAAAAGCCGGCAAAGAAAAAGTCTGCAGTGAAAGAAACGTCTACAGAGAAAAAACCAGCTAAGAAAAAGGCTCCTAAAAAAGCTTAATATTTATGCAAACAACACAAGCCCGATAAAATCGGGCTTGTGTTGTAAGATTTATATCCTAGGATTGCACTGAGAGAATGGTTTTAGATAAGCCATGAGTGAATTTTAAAATATTGGTAGTGGATTGGCAATGAGCATCATTGATACGCGTACTCCTGATTCTAAGCGTTTTATTTCTGGAGTTACAGGTGATTGGGAAGTCATCATTGGCATGGAAGTTCATGCGCAAATCATATCAAATTCGAAACTTTTTTCAGGAGCATCAACCAAATTTGGTGCAGAGCCGAACAATCATGTATCACTTATTGATGCAGCCATGCCAGGTATGTTGCCTGTTCTTAATCAAGAATGTGTTCGTCAAGCGGTTCGAATGGGGTTAGGATTAAAGGCGCATATTAATTTAAAATCTGTTTTTGATCGCAAAAACTATTTTTATCCAGATTTACCGCAGGGGTATCAGATTTCTCAATTTCGCTATCCCATTGTAGGAGAGGGAAAGATTATTATATCTGTTGGTCCAGATTCGAATGGACAATTTGAGGATATTGAAGTGGGAATTGAGAGGTTGCATCTTGAACAGGATGCTGGAAAATCGATGCACGATCAACATCCAACAATGTCTTTTGTAGATCTGAATCGTTCTGGTGTTGCTCTTATGGAAATTGTTTCCAAGCCTGATATGCGCTCATCAGATGAAGCCAAAGCCTATATGACAAAATTGCGTACGATTGTTCGTTATTTGGGCACTTGCGATGGCAATATGGATGAAGGTTCTATGCGTGCAGATGTCAATGTATCTGTTCGTCGTCCTGGTGAAGATTTTGGAACGCGCTGTGAAATTAAAAACGTTAATTCTATTCGCTTTATTGGTCAAGCAATTGAATATGAAGCGCGTCGTCAGATTGCAATTTTAGAAGATGGAGGCGTCATAGATCAAGAGACTCGGCTTTTTGATGCCGCTAAAGGTGAAACGCGCTCTATGCGCTCAAAGGAAGAAGCGCATGACTATCGTTATTTTCCTGATCCTGATCTTTTACCGTTAGAATTTGATCAAGCATTTGTGGATGATTTGGCAGCAGACTTACCAGAGTTGCCTGACGCTATAAAAGCACGTTTTGTTAAGGAAATGGGATTGACAGTGTATGATGCTTCCATTCTTGTGACAGAAAAGGCTATTGCTGATTATTTTGAAGAAGTAGCGCGTGGGCGTGATGGAAAAATAGTTGCCAATTGGGTGATTAACGACCTTTTAGGGGCTTTAAATAAAGATAATCGTGAGATTGAAGAGTCACCAGTATCGCCAAATCAATTGGGAAGCATTATTGATCTTATAAAAGAAGGAGTTATTTCTGGAAAAATTGCCAAAGATCTTTTTGAGATTATTTGGAATGAGGGGGGAGATGCACGCCAAATTGTAGAAGAACGAAATATGAAGCAGGTAACGGATACAAAGGCTATTGAAAGAGCTGTTGATGAGATCGTTGCCAATAATTCTGATAAAGTTGCGCAAGCAAAGCACAAACCTGCTTTAGCTGGTTGGTTTGTTGGACAGGTAATGAAAGCAACAGGTGGTAAGGCAAATCCCCAAGCTGTTAATGAATTGGTTAAGATGAAACTTGGCATAGATTAAATTTTATGGGGTGGAGAAGAAGCCATACATATGATATCTTCTTGAAATTAAAGGATAGCACGTTAACCTATCAATTGGAATTGTAGTTGAATTTACTAGTAACTTTTTCGCTAATTTCAATCGTTAATAATTTTATTCCAACGATTAATTTCATGAACGCACTAAATGAATGGAATAGCAGATGGCTCGTTTTTTTAAGCAAATCTTCACATGGTGGAATGGCAATACCATTGGTACGCGTTTTTTCACATGGCGCAAAGGTAAGCGGATAGGGGAAGATCAATTTGGAAATATATATTATGAAGGAGGACTTCATAAGGATGGTTATCCGCACCGTTGGGTTATCTATAAAGACTATTCTGAGGCCTCTACTATTCCACCAGGTTGGCACGGCTGGATTCATCATCGCTGTGAGTGTCCACCAACACAAGAGGATTATCATCCTTATGAATGGGAAAAGCCTCATGTTGCAAATATGACAGGAACAAGTGAGAGCTATCGACCAAAGGGGGCTATCACCTCCAATGGAGAGCGTTCTTGTGTGCATGAAGATTATGATGCGTGGTCACCTAAAAAATAACATGTTTTAATGTGCGTGTGTATTTTTGTCTTATTTGACTCTATGTTATGAAAAGAATTATTTTTTAAGGTGCGATTGATTTTGATATGATGAGATTTTTTTTATTGTTAGGGGTGAGGCATTTTATATATATTTTTTTTATGGGAATTTTAGTGTTTTTATCCTTAAATAATGGGGTGCGGGCTGAGCGTATTAGCAATGGAATTGCTGTTTTTGCAGGTCTTGACAAAATCACGGGACGGACCACACGTTTTGAAGTTACTCTTGGTAAAATTTATCAGTACGGCGCATTACAGGTAACACCACGTGCGTGTTATACGAGCTCTAAAGATGAACCCACGCGTACAACTGGTTTTATTGAAGTCAATGAAGTAACATTAGATAAAAAAATACGGCGTATTTTTACAGGATGGATGTTTGCAGATAGTCCTGGTTTGAACGCTGTTGAGCATCCTATTTATGATGTGTGGTTAAAGGATTGCAAACAGAATTCTCAAGATCGTCCTCTTCAATAATTAGTGTGTTATCTATTTATAATTCATTGGTTTATAATGGTCCTTTATCATTTTGCAACTTAATAGGAAGGTTCAAATTCCTATGATTGCCTCATTTAAATTTTTTATATTGAATTAATCCGGACTATTCTCTTGCACGTTACAAGTGGCGGATGTATCAATAAGACTGTCTAAGAAAGGAATAAAAAATTCTGTCATGAACTGTTTAAATTCAAAGATGCATCATTAGAATCAACATATTTTTTCAGTGTTTCATAAGAGACAGTTCTTGAATTATATCTGTTAAAGGTTGAAATGAAAGGCTTGTTTATATTTGTTAAAGAGATGAACTGACGCTTTTGCATGTATGAAGGAAACAGACTATCAAGTAAGTAATTCATCATGAAACACCAATTAGTATATCTAGAGAACGCTGTATTGGTATTTTTTCTCATAGAGATGTCGTTTTTCGTTCAAAGCGTAGAAGTAATGCAGGACATATTAATGGAAAAATTGAGATTTAAGATTCTTTAAAGTTTATCAATCGAAGTATAGCTTGGTTAAAAAATGCAATAATCAATATATTTCTAGTAAGAAAATAATGTTTATATATTTTTATTATACACCACCTCATAAGTGAGTTTGTCTATTCGTAAGTTCTTGTATATTGCATGGTAACTTCACATTTAAGTAAGCAGGATACCACTAAGTTTGTAAATCATATTCTTGATATCCATGCTTTTTAAAATCTTTTGTATAAAATACACGTGTTTTCATGTAGAGCTATTGAAAATTTAAAAAAGGGCTTCGAAGAGGCGTTGAGAAGATTCTGCATCACTGGGAATGGTATATTTATTTTGTATAAAGAATAACCCATTTTCTAAAAAATACGAGATTTCATACAATGAAAGTTTCTAGTCACCAACATAATGATGTTGCCCGATTGCCGAAACAACCTAAAGAACCCTTATTGAATGTTCCATTTATTATAGTTGTTTTGATAGCATTTTGTTTTTGTCTTTATTGCATTTCTCAGTATTTTTTTTCTCATCAGGTTTATGTTGAAAGCCTTGAGTTTTTTTCATTTATACCAGCATTGTTTAAGAGGGATCCTGTAGCATTTTGTTATACCATGGTGAGTTATTCATTTATGCATAGTAGTTTTAAACATGTTGCTCTTAATATGGTTTGGCTTTTGGTTTTCGGCTCTCCTTTAGCAAGGCATTTTGGTGTTTTACGTTTTTTAATTTTTTGGGTGTTAACGGCAGTTATTTCTGTTTTGACTTATTTTACATTTCATCAAGAAAGTACCATATCACTTATTGGGGCGTCAGGTGCCGTATCTGGAATGATGGGGGCTATTGCACGTTACGGTTTTCCTAGTGGTAATCTAACTGTCAATGTGCAGAACGAAAAACTTTTGGGATCTTTATTATCTGTCAAAAAAGCTCTGTGTTCTAAGGGGGTTCTTGTTTATATGAGTGTATGGCTGACGACTGATTTGATCATAGGTATTTCTTCTATTTTGTTTGAAGAAAATGGCATCTCAATAGCATGGGAAGCTCATATTGGCGGGTTTTTTGCGGGTTTTTTGTTGGTTGGTTTTTTTGATGTTTCACAAAAAATTAAAAACTAGAATCTAAGATATTGATGTGCCACATAAAGAGCTATTGTTGCTGCATTTGAAACATTTAATGATTTAATATTTCCAGGCATGTCAAGGCGTGTTAAAGCGCAAACGGTTTCGCGTGTTTTTTTACGTAAACCTTTACCTTCTGCTCCTAAAACAAGAGCAATTTTATTCCCTGTTAATGCTGTTTCTAGAGGTTGGTCACCTTCTGAATCGAGACCAAAGCTTGTAAAACCTGTTTGATGAAGTTCTTGAAGAGTTTCAGCAAGGTTTCGTACGGTAATATAATGAATCATTTCCAGAGCTCCAGATGCCGCTTTCGCAAGAACACCGCTTTCGTGGGGAGAGTGACGGCAAGTTGTAATAAGTGCTTTAGCTTTCAATGCAACTGCAGAGCGCATAATAGCGCCAACATTATGTGGATCGGTAATTTGATCCATGACAATGACCAGATCAGTATTGGTTAGTTCCGACAGTTTGCATGGTTTGAGGGGGAGAGTTTCCAAAACAATACCTTGATGAACAGCCTCACTTCCAACAAGCGAATCAAGATATTTGGGGGTGCATAATGTAACAGAGCAAGGATAATCTGATTCGGATATATTTAATCGTTTTAAGGCATTTTGTGTAACGTAAAGACATTTTAAAATTCTTTTTGGGTTTTCTAAAGCAGCCTGAACAGAATGAATGCCATAAAGATGGATGATCTCTTGCTGTAAAGAAGCAGCTTTCTTCTTTGGGTGTGTAAAAGATCGAGAAGGAGAGCCTTTTGTATCGCGATATCGGCGACGCAAACGAGCATAATGAGAATTTTGTGATGTTTTTTCTTTCATAGCTTCTTTATAACGTGTTAATAAGAAAAATAGAGAGAAAAAATCTATGATTTAAAATTATGAGCAGGAAATTTGTACAGAATTGTATTTATTCTGTTGACAGATACAATAGTAATCGTCATAACCACTTCGCAATCAGATTGAATTGAATGGGTATTCAAGATGGTTGTCGTGATGTCTCATTGCGCGACTTTATCGGTGGAATGGAGGGGTGCCCGAGTGGTTAAAGGGGGCGGACTGTAAATCCGTTGCGTATGCTACGTTGGTTCGAATCCAACCCCCTCCACCATTCATCGAAGGAGAGTTAGTACGTGGGGTCATGCGGGTATAGCTCAATGGTAGAGCAGCAGCCTTCCAAGCTGAATATGCGGGTTCGATTCCCGCTACCCGCTCCAAATGGTTGTTGATGATTGGGCAAATAGGTATGATGGAGGATATTCCATTTATAGATTTGGTGGGGTTTTCCGTCTAAGAGTTGTGGTGATTGGGCTGTTTTCAGTCTGGTCAGACTTAAGTTTTGCAGAACTGTCCCTAGGTGCTAATAAAAATAGGGAATAAAACAAGAGATTAATAGCAATGGCGAAGAGCAAGTTTGAACGAACAAAACCGCATGTTAATATTGGTACGATTGGTCACGTTGATCATGGGAAGACCTC
>NZ_JBHIPT010000024.1:0-11064 GCF_042196205.1 Bartonella sp. AP21QHHD
ACCTGGTTAATTTTATCGAAAAGTTGCGTGAAAACTGTAAAGTCCATGGAATTCCTCTTTAACGAATTTTCAACTTTTTATATGCTTTTTAAGCATTTTTCGTTGAATTTTTTTAAGGATAAAATGAAACTTCGTAGACCTTTTCGATCTATGAGAGAGAATTGAGTATTACGCATTAACTTTTTCTTTTTACGAGCATACAGGAAAAATAATATACAAAATATTGCTACAAAAAGCTTTACCTAATAAATCTTATGGTAGGCATGTTCGTGTTTTTACTATTCAAAATTTTTATGTTATGTTTATCTTTCTGTTGTTTGATAAGTGTATGTTCAGCATTGCGTAAATGTGTAACCATTTGTAGTTTTGCTGTTTCATTTTGTAGCATAGCAAGCATTCCAATTATATGTGCTTGTAACTCGGCAATACTTTTTAGATCTTTTGTTGTTGTGATTTCGTTTAATAGTTCTTCAATTTGCTGAAAACGATTGTTTGCTTCTTGAAAAGTTTTTAAACTTACGGCTTTATCAGTGATGGCTGCATATTGGATACGCTTGTTGATAAAACTGCTAGATTCATGGATACTGACAGGAATTTCTTCTTCTTTTAAAATATTTTCAAGTGATGTAGATAGAGCAGAAGGTTTATTTCTATTGTAGAGATTCTCTGGATTTTTGAGAAAAAAACTATTGTGATCTGTTTGTACATTTTTAAGTTTTTTAGTATCGAATTTTTGGCTTCCCGTTATAGACTCGTGTATCTTTTTTACTTCCTCAAGGTGTTTTTTTAGCATATCGAGAAGTTGGGCATCAGGTGGCGCTTTCTTTTGCTGTGGAGTTTTTTTAGACTTTGATGTATTTGAAGATGAACTTCCAAAAAAATTGGGCCACTTCGTTGGAACGGATGCCGATAAATCCGCCGCCCCAGCCCCCCAAACCCAAGCCATCGCTGGGTTTGAAATCCCTAAAGTTATTACAACTACTATTGAAATGACCTTTTTTTTCATGTTTCCCTCCTGTCATTTTTTGCGTGCTGTAAGAAAATTGGTAACCATATTGCCGGATCATCACCAACTTCTGCGATAATGCTTTCGGCTAACTCTGCGTTATCAGGCGTTCCTGATAACACTAAGAGCTCGTCACTAAAGTCGTGTTCGATGGTTTTTCCATCGCGTGTCAGATGGAATTTACCAAGATTCAGTTCTGCAAGCGCAGATTGATCACCCTGCTTAATGAGGAATTGGCGACTAAACTCACCAAGTCCTTTAACGAGTTCAAATTCGGCATCTGTTAGTTTAAAGCCTTTTGTATAATCTTCATAATTTGCTTTGGGATTGGCTAGAAAAATGTAAGTTGCACACTGTTGAATGAGTGTTTTGGCAATATTACTTTCCAAGGCATCGCTAGGCTCTTGTGTTGCATAAACAAAAATACCATTTTGTTTACGGATGGTCTTTTGTTTATTTTTGGCTAAATCTTCAAAGTACGGATCTTGCAAAGGCTTCCAAAACTCGTCAAAGATATACATAAACCGCTGTCCGCTAATCATGCCTTCTGTGCGGTAAAGCAAATACATCATCACTGGAGTGCGAGTTTCAAAATTATCTAAGAATTCCGTGATATCAAAGCCGTAAATTTGATGTGTTGAGAGATCAAGAGCATCATGGGGATTATCAAACAACCACCCATAATCACCACCTTCACACCATTTTAGTAAGCGAGCATGAACAGATGGGTGAGCATTATAATCACTTAAACGTGGATTTGGTAAAAATTGTACTAGAAAGGACAAACGACGGAGTGATCGGTCAATGTTCGCACTCATAACAGACATAACTGCTTTGTTAATTTCTTCTTCGTCGTGATGCGTGACTTCACCACCAGCTTCTGCCAATTTTTTAACAAATTGTTTCAGAAAAATAAGATTTTCTTGTGTGGGTGGGAGTTGGAAAGGATTGAAACCACTTTTTCTGCCTGGCTTGAATGTTAAATATTTTCCACCCATCGCGCGAATGGCAATTTCCATGCCACGATCTTTATCAAAAACAACAGTTGTCGGCTTAAATTTTTGTGCTTGTGCTAACAAAAAGCCGAGTAACACGGTTTTACCGGAACCAGATTGTCCGATAAGTGCGGTATTACCAAGTAAACGTTTATCTGTCGAGTCCTCTTCAAGTTTGGAGGCATGAAAGTTGAAATAAAGCGGTGTTTTACTGGTTGTTTTAAGAATTGTGACGGCTGGTCCCCATGGGTTGCCAGTGGGTTTTCCTGACATAAAATTATGAAAAGATGAAAATGACAAAAAGTTCAATGATGTAATCGGAGCAGGACGTGGTCTCCATTTCCAATTGCCAGGAAGTTGTGCCCAATAGCCAGCCTCTATCGCTAAGTCTACAGGTTTGGGCAGTACCGCAACGTCTAGTAATGCTGCACTTGCTTTGGCCATATGGTCGCGAACTTGTTGAATTGTATCACCATAGATCGTCAATGTGCAGTGATGTTCTCCCATGACAAAATGCCCACTGATAAGCTGGTTTAGTGCTTCGTCAATTTGTTCAATTTGGCTCGTTGCCACATCTCGTGCATCAATAAGATTACGCTGATGCCGTTGTAAATAGTCTTTAGCAGCATGTCGGGAGAGCACTGAAAAGCTCTGCGTCAATACGAACTCGAAGTCACTTTCCAACAAAACATTTAATTGTCCTGGTTTGGTTGTTGCATCATATTCTTTAATTTCAAGCATTCCAAATCGACGCATTCCACTGGTTGTTCGCAGTTCACCAAGAGCGCCCCATTTTGAGAAAAAAGGTCGATTGACAGACATATAGTCAGCAAAACGGTCATGGCAAATTGGCATAGGGCGATATTCACCATTGACAAGCATTCCAAGGAATTCAAGTGCAGAAGAATAAGCATGCCCATTTTTTTCATAAGCACCAAGAAGTTCTGCACCGTAACGGTTTAAAGATTGGCCTAAAGTACGATTGATGTCATTGAGTTCTTTGATACATGTGTCTTGTCGCATCTTTTTTTGATCAAGCGTTTCACGTTCATGTTTAGAAAAGAACGACATAATTTTATCCGCTATCGGTTGAAAAATGACAGTCAGATATAAATCATTGACCATCAAATTATAACCAGTAAAGCTTTGTCGATATTTTTCATCAAGTTGATAGCAAAACATTTGATCAAATGTTGAATCAGGATATTCATAAACACGGCGGCGCACAATATGCGTCCAAAATGATAAATTGGCTGATGCAAGACCCCGTAGAGTATTGTTAAGCTCTTTTATCCATTGAAAAATATCTTCTTCTGAAGCGCTTTGATGCGAACGCCCATCAATTTTCCAAATTGACAAATATTCCGCATTTTTAGTAGAAATAATCGTATCTGTAATATGATGTGAATAAGGCAGAAACAGGCTTACAGGTGTCTCTGATGCAAGGCGTTTGCTGCTTTCAACAGCTGTCATGTTTATCTCCTTTTACTATAATCAGAGGGACTATAACTTGATGCGCCCCAAAAACCTTTGTTGCGATTGCGAAATTTAGTATCGATCCATAACCACCAGATACGAAACGCCTTATCATCGTTTTTAGTAATTTGCACCATAATAAACCATAATGGAGGTGCTATAATCCACAAAAAGATACTTACTGTCATAGCAATAACAGCAACCCCCATAACCATAACGATAAATGGCATCATGGGGACACCCCATATCGTTGGAACACGTGTTGCTCCCTTGAATAGGGGGAATTCTTTTTTTTCTTGCGATTTCATGGAATGTTCTCGTCACTGGAGGTGAAATAATATGTGGCTAATATAAAAAGCTGCACCAGCAATAATGACACTGAATGCCCATCGCATAAATGTAGCTCTTGCGATAATACGAAATATATAAATAAGCAAAAGTAATAAAAGAATGATAGCAGCAACGATAGGAATAATTATACTTAATCCATATTGCATCCCTATGAAAACATCTAAACTCTTTGTTTCCGTCTGAGCATATGCAGATTGAGTTATTAATAACATAATCAAAGTTATAAAAATAGCACTAATCTTACATATTTTTGATTGAAGCGTATTTAATTGTTTCATATCTTTTATCCCCTTTTAATTAAAGTTACTATAAATAATATTCCTTTTTTCGTAGTATGAGCGATATTATTACTGGTACAAATTTATAATCAACGAACATTAAAAACATTACGTATTATACTAATTTATGCTCGACCTGTAAATAGCATTTGAGCAAGCTGGCTTGCTGAGCCAGCGATGACAACGCCGACTGCCCATCGTATAAATGTATCCCTTTCAATGTAGCGTCCTGCGTAACCAATTGCTAAGCACAAAAGTATAACAGCAGCAGCAATAGGAATAATATTGGTAGTAAGATCGTTTTGCAGAGCATTTAAAGCGTTTTTAGCATTATCTATTGCTGCATATGCGGGATGCGTTATAAAAAACGCAGTTATAGATGCAGAAATTGCAATGATTTTATTGTTATTTTTTGATTTAAGGTTGATTAGTTTTTGCATATTTTACTCTTATTATTATGTAAGTCTTTACATTAAAAACGTTTTGTATTATAATTACTTATGGATTACCTGTAAATAGCATTGTAGCAAGTTGGGTTGCTGAGCCAGCGATAACAACGCCGACTGCCCATCGTATAAATGTATCCCTTTCAATGTAGCGTCCTGCGTAACCAATTGCTAAGCATAAAAGTATTACGGCAGCAGCGAGAGGGATAATATTATCAATAAGATCTTTTTTCAGAGCCTCTAAAGCGTTTTTAGCATTATCTATTGCTGCATATGCGGGATGCGTTATAAAAAACGCAGTTATAGATGCAGAAATTGCAATGATTCTGTTGTTATTTTTTGATTGAAGGTTGATTAGTTTTTGCATATTTTACTCGTATTAAGTTCTTATGAATGCTTTATATTTAACATTATAAACAGAATAGTATTTACTATGTTAATAATTATTGGATGAATTTTCACCTTAAAAACATTTTGTGTTATATTTATTCATGCTTTACCTGTAAATAGCATTGTAGCAAGTTGAGTTGCTGAGCCAGCGATGACGACGCCGACTGCCCATCGTATAAATGTATCCCTTTCAATGTAGCGTCCTGCATAACCAATTGCTAAGCATAAAAGTATTACGGCAGCAGCGATAGGGATAATATTATCAATAAGATCTTTTTTCAGGGCCCCTAAAGCGTTTTTAGCATTATCTATTGCTGCATATGCAGGATGCGTTATAAAAAATGCAGCTATAGCTGCAGAAAGTGTAGCGATTTTCTTATTATTTTTTGATTGGAGATTAATTAGTTTCCGCATATTTTACTCTTCTTAAGTTCTTATGAATGCTTTGTATTTACTATTATAAATGAAATAGCATTTTACCATGTTAATAATTATTAGATGAATTTTCACCTTAAAAACATTTTGTATTATATTTATTCATTGTTTAAATAGCATTGTAGCAAGTTGGGTTGCTGAGCCAGCGATAACAACACCAATTGCCCATCGTATAAATGTATCCTTTTCAATGTAGCGTCCTGCGTAACCAATTGCTAAGCACAAAAGTATAACAGCAGCAGCAATAGGAATAATATTGGTAGTAAGATCTGTTTTGAGAGTTTCTAAAGCTGTTTTAGCATTATTTAACGCTGCATATGCAGGATTTGTTACAAAAAATGCGGTCATAGCTGCAGAAAATGTGGCGATTTTCTTATTATTTTTTGATTTAAGGTTGATTAGTTTTTGCATATTTTACTCGTATTAAGTTCTTATGAATGCTTTATATTTAATATTATAAACAGAATAGCATTTTTCTATGTTAATAATTATTAGATGAGTTTTTACATTAAAAACATTTTGTATTATATTTATTCATGGTTTACCTGTAAATAGCATTGTAGCAAGTTGGGTTGCTGAACCAGCAATAACAACGCCAATTGCCCAGCGCACAAATGTATCCTTTCCGATATAGCGCCCTGCATAACCAATTGCTAAGCACAAGAGGATAACGGCAGCAGCAATAGGGATAATATTTTTAATGAGGTCGTCCCGTAAAGACTCTAAAGCAGTTTTTGCATTTGATAATGTTACTTGAGCATACACAGGATTGGACATAAAAAACACAGTTAAAGCTGCAGAGGTTTTAGTAGCTTTATTCCGAATTATTGTTTGAAGAATTTTTGATTGTTTCATATTGTTGATCTCAATTTAAATTGTTCTTTAGAATAAAAAGATATTTTATACAGCATAACTTTAATAGTCATTCTCATTACGCTTTTATGAATAACATATTTGCAAGTTCAGCTGCTGAACCAGCGATAACGACCCCAATTGCCCACCGTACGAATGTATCTTTTTCGATGTAGCGCCCTGCATAGCCAATTGCTAAGCACAAAAGTATAACGGCAGCAGCAATTGGGATAATCGTTTTTAAGTCTGTTTGGAGTCCCTCTAAAGCAGTTTTTGCATTTGTTAATTTTGCTTGAGCATACACAGGATTCGACATAAAAAACACAGTTAAAGCTGCAGAAGTTTTAGTAGCTTTATTCCGAATTATTGTTTGAAGAATTTTTGATTGTTTCATATTGTTGATCTCAATTTAAATTGTTCTTTAGAATAAAAAGATATTTTATACAGTATAACTTTAATAGTCATTCTCATTACGCTTTTATGAATAACATATTTGCAAGTTCAGCTGCTGAACCAGCGATAACGACCCCAATTGCCCACCGTACGAATGTATCTTTTCCGATGTAGCGCCCTGCATAGCCAATTGCTAAGCACAAAAGTATAACGGCAGCAGCAATAGGGATAATTCCTTTCAAGTCTTTTTGGAGCGCTTTTAAAGCTGTATCTGCGTTTTTCAAACCTTGTGCTGCTTGAGCCCATACGGGATTGTTCATAAAAAATACAGTTAAAGCTGCAGAGGTTGCGATAATTTTATTATTATTATCGTTCAATTGAAAATTGATTAATGTCCTCATATTGTTCAACCTTATCAAATTGCATTTGGCGTAAGTAGTTTTTCCATGAAATAAGGAATAATTTTATTGATGTGAAATAAAAGCAGTGAAACCTAAATTTCTTTTTTACGAAAGAAGCATTTCATGTTTCAAAAGATTTATTAGGTGGATTTAAATAATAAATCAGCAAGTTCAGCTGCTGAACCAGCGATAACAACACCGATTGCCCACCGTACAAATGTGTCTTTTCCGATATAGCGCCCTGCATAACCAATTGCTAAGCACAAAAGTATTACGGCAGCAGCGATAGGGATAATCGTTTTTAAATCTGTTTGAAGCAGTTCTAAAGCTTTTTTTGCAGGATCTAAACCCGCTGCTTGGGCAGATACAGGATTGGTCATAAAAAATACAGTTAAAGCTGTAGAAAATGCAGCAATTTTATTACGAGCTGTTGTGTGAAGAATATTTAATTGTTTCATGTTCTTTATCCTGATTAAGATTAAAACTCCCACAAATGACCCCTCGTTCATGAAGAAACTTAAAAAGATATTTTGGATCAGCCCAAGTTCTTAGTTTTCCTCTTTGTGTAAGTAACGTATATTTATTTGGCTTTCCGGTGATTGGATCATCGGAAATAAACGTGAAATACCATTCTCTCTCTGAAAGCATCACGACTGTAATCTCACGTGCTGCTTTTTGACTAAATGCTATATCAACGCTGTTTTGTTCTATCATTTTCATTATCTTTGCCCTCAATTAGAAGAGATTTTGTTCAATCTTACTAATTAGAGCTTTAACATTTTCTTATCTACCTTTCATTATAATATCCTATCAAAATTCTAGGGTTTCGTGAAAATATCAGTCATCACTCAGCGATCTTCTCGATGAAGAAAAATTTTCAGCTGAAAAAGCATCGTGGGCGCTACTTTCTTTATGTGTAAATGCATCTTCCTCTCCTTTTGAAGAGAGAGGAAGAGAATCTATTTTAGTTGTCTGTTCTGGTTCTTCTTTTTTAAGCTTTATAGGCTCCTGCAAGTCTTCATTTCCTCGTACAGCAGCTTTTACTCCAATATATGAAGTAATTTTTTGCATACGGGTGCGGTTTGAGTTTTCTGTATTGTAAAAATTCAACACAGACTGCAAAGTCGCTTTTTCAAAGATGCACTTTGATGTTGTTTGTTCATAGCAGTAAGTTAAAGCGTTTTGTACAACTGTAATATTTCTGCAAAAATCAAACACATCAAAAAGAGAAAACAATTTCATATTTCCAACATCAATTTGCCCTAAGATTATGTTAAAATTATGTTCACCCTGTTTAGCTGTTGCGATTGTTCCCTTAAACTGAGATGATTGATAGAACAAGTTATCTTTATCATCTGTTACATAGACATTGTCCCGCGTTTCTTGTTCGGCAACAACTGAAAATGTCATGGGAGGCATATTGGATATGTATGCAGCAGCAAAAAATGTAAAATCTGGAACAATCATTAGCAATACACCTTATTATGAAGAATTTTATTAATACAAATGCTAATTCTGTGTTGTGCTTTTTCTCGTTGTCTTTTGATTTTATAAATTTGTAGAATGAGATTGTTTAGCTTAGAATATTCCTTGTGATTATTGCTTTGTTCTCTTCTAAGAATATTTCTAATATATGCGAATATCCAACCAACAAGATAAAAGTGTGGAATAAAATAGAGTACATTACGCCAACCAATATTATTGGAATCACGAAGAAAGGCGCTGCTTTTAAAAAATAATAATCTTTGATACTGTATTGAAGCTGTTTGTTTTATATAATTCTCTAGTTGCAAAAATTTTTTCAAAAAAAATTTATACGAAGTAAAAAGCCGTTGTGTATGAGGGGAGGTTTTCTCGTCATAATGAACTACACTATCATTATACAGAGAGGGCTTGTTCTTTGTTGCGTATTGCCATAACTTATAGAGCGACGATTTATATTTACTTTTGACTACTGATTCATAAGAGTCAGAGAGGTGTAATGGTGCTTGAGCACTGCATTTAGTAGTTCCAGCAATTGAACTGAAAAAAGATGCAGTGGTGGTAATTGATATACCAATAAACAGCTCTTTGTGGTCCAAAGCACATCTCCGTCAAAGTGATATATGTATCGTAATTTTAATTTCGATAATAAATAGACAGAAATTGTCTATAATTGTGTTTAAAATATGGCAAGAAAATATTCTTTTTTGCAAGGGGAGTAATTAAGGTGAATGATCTCAAAAATATGAATTTTGATGAACTACAAGAGATGCGTACACAAATCGATGTGGAATTAAAAAAACGGCAAGCAAAGGAAAAGCAAAATGCGCGACGAAAAATTCTTGAAATTGCTAATGCCCATGGAATTGATATCGCTGATCTTGTGAGCAAAGAGCGCCATTATAGAAATCCCAATAACCAATGGGAATTATGGAATGGGCGTGGACGTAGACCTAAGTGGATTAAAGAGTGGTTGGAGAATGGGTATACACTTGATGAACTCGAAGTAACGTAACACGTGTGCGATCTTTACAAGATAAGGGAATACCAAGGAATGTAAATGCAAGAAGTATGCTCTTTTGGGTAATTTAATTGTATAAACATACTGAACTAATATATTAAAGTATTGAGTTACCAAATACAATGATAGGGAGCGTGAAAAAGTTTATTTAAATGCAAAAGGTCTTGTTGTTATAATCTGGAAAGCATAATGATGATGCCAGATTGGAATATTGTAATTGCTTTTGGCATGTGAGAGAGGGGGGATATTTTACTTCTTTTTATCGTTTCATTAACGTTGCTCTTTTTAGTCTATGTAAATAAATAGTTTTATTGATTATTTACAAAAATGGTCGAAATGAGAATAATTTATTGCATAGGGATTTTAACTCAATATGTAAAATGATAATTTTATCAATTAATATGTTAATAAATTAGCATACTTATATTTTTGAAATACTGTTCTGTAGAACAAGCCTGATGTTATAGATTTTGTTTGGTCTTTTTTCTGTGAGATTATATATGAGGCATTTACTTTATTTATCGTTCGTTTAGTTGAGATGAGTGAGTATGTAGAAAAATGGAAAATTTCTATGGCTGTTATGGGTTTTATAGAATTTATGACATATTTCTGAGCGTTTGTGATTAAAATTCATTTATGAGCGTTTATGAATAATGAATAAAGAGCGTATTTGAAAATAAAAGGATTGGATTATTTCTATTGCAGTTTATCTTCTTTTATGGTGTGAAATAGGGGAATGATATGCGGTTTTACAATTGTGTGTGATGGTATAGAGTGCGGAACACTTTGTTATATATCGGAATATTTTTTCTAAAATTGTATGGTATTCCACAATAAGTTAAAGAGTTTGTCTGAGAAACAGAATGCCCCAAACGGAATGCATTTGTGTTTCCAATTTACGCGCTTTTTTAAAAGAAAAGTTTTTCAATGCAACGAAGCTTATTTTATGGCGCTTCTCGTGAATAGTATAACGTAAAAGCCCCTATGAGCATATAAAATCCATTGTACACCACCATTTTTACTTCAATAAAAAGTATAAGCCGGTGCCATTATACACTTTACTCGCCTCCAATATTGCTAAAGTCCTTAGTTCTTGAGAGAGGGAGGCTTTTTGTTGCTTTGTTTAATTGTTTTTATTTATACGACACTCTCACTTGTGATGTGCAAGCGAATGATTTTGATTGCTTCAACATGAGAGAGATTTGAAATAAGGGTATTTTATGATCTTTAGATTTCTCACTCAATATGAGAACAATGAACTTATTATTATAAATAAAAGTGTTGTGTGCTAAAAAGTCTTGTTTATTTTATTATGCCGTGAAATGGCTTCTTTTAAGGTGTGGTGATATAAAGCAACAACCTCTCTGAGAGATTTACTCAGTATAATATCAAAAAACACAATAAAGTCAATAGTTTGCTTGCAATTATTTTATATGAATCCACTCAAGAATCCATCTTTTTATGCATGATTCATTTGACCATTTTTTATATAAGATTGGCATGTATGAATAGACCATAAAAAGCAAATCATGATGTAA
>NZ_JBHIPT010000025.1:0-5062 GCF_042196205.1 Bartonella sp. AP21QHHD
CTTGTTGATTAGCAAGCGCGGTTTCATTTGAAATAGAAGAGATAATGGGGGTGTTGTTTGAATTTGTCATAATTAAAACCTATCTGTTTAAAAGTTTGTTATTGACAGCCCATAAGGGCGCCGGGCGCTA
Organism: Bartonella sp. AP21QHHD; assembly: GCF_042196205.1. Taxonomy (NCBI): domain Bacteria; kingdom Pseudomonadati; phylum Pseudomonadota; class Alphaproteobacteria; order Hyphomicrobiales; family Bartonellaceae; genus Bartonella; species Bartonella sp. AP21QHHD. The sequence goes on from NZ_JBHIPT010000025.1 coordinate 131, forward strand.
ACAAACACGGCAGATAGTCCGTTGCTATGCTTTTCCCTCGCGAAGGGTATTGTATAACATAGCTACACCCGACAAAATCATCATATATGCTAACAAAAGCATAAAAGATAGTCAGTTTTTATAACAGGATTAGGTTTATCGTAACCTATTCGCTATCTGTTTTAGTGTTTGTTAATCACTTGAGTACTTATATAACAAAATACGTATTTATTGTCAAATAATATTTTATCTTTTTTGATATTTTTTTGTATTTTTTAAATACGTTGTGTATTGATAATATCTTATGCTTATTAATTGCTTATTTTATATTTATGTGCTTTTAAAACTATATTACGGGCTTTGTGAAACGATTGCGTATTTTCTGAATCTATACATTTATAATATTTTAGAAACGCTCTCATAATGCGTATTTTAAACTTTATAACCTATCAATTTTTTTACTAAATGAATTTTAAATTTTTTGTGAATTTTGTTTATAAGGGGCTTTAATTTAAACGACCTTAATAGCACCGCGCTCTTATAACAAATGCTTTCATTTGCATTTTTGCTTTCTCTATAGCTGTTATGTTCTTTATAGCCATGGCATCATTTTTCATGTTCATAAGAGAAATGATAAATAGGATATATGATAATTGTGATTTATTGCCTGTTATGAAAACATCTCAATAGAAACTGATCATTATAGAGATGAGCAAAATTCCTTTTAATAAACTTTTGTCAGTCTTGTCAGTTCTTTTTAGAACCTATATCATTTTTTTTTAAATGAGATAAAATTAAAAACATTATATTTCAATAAGTTAAGTTTTATCAATTTTTCAAAATACAACTTATTAAAACAGCCATAACAAATAAATACAACTGTAAATATATATTTGTCAGTTTATGTCAGTACATTGAATCGACAAAAGTGATCATTTAGTGAATGATTAAAACATGTCTTATGAGAGTATGTGATCTTTTAAAGCCTTTCAAAAGAAAGGGATTATAATCATAATAAATGCTATCAAGACCATTATGGTTATGAGTTTTGGAGGTGCTTTTTACGCCCCCCTTTACATATTTTTCAATAAAAAATAAAATTTTATTATATTTCAATATGTTAACTTTTATCAAGTTTCCCAAAAAAACAACCTATATCAAAATACAACCTGTAAACTCAACTAATGCTATATGTTTTGTAGGGATTTTGGGGGTTTGAGAAACCTTCAAAACCTATAAGTAATATAAGAAAATGAATATACATAACTCTCTTTAAACAAAGCTTCTGATAACAATAAAGCACTCATTTTAGATTACGGTTTAATCTTTTAAAGGCAATGTAAAAGAAGCGTATTCACTTTAAGATGGGATTTCTTAAAAGTCTTAAAGCAATTCAAATAAGAGTATTTAAAAGTGCAAATGATTTCTTTTTAGAATAACGCATACAAATACTCCTTTTAAAGATTGTATGTAAGCAATTTATAAAGAGGGTATAGAACCTATAGGTTATAAGACCTTATACCCCTTTGTGAGGTTAACATGCCTATCATCTGAGCATGCCAAATCTATTCAGTTTCTCTCATTTCTAATTTTGGTAGTTTTTTTACGATTTTCATTGTTTCTAAACTTACGGTAATAACCTTTTGAAATAACTCTAGAGGGTAGGCAGGGTTGCCAACGGTTTCAACAGCATAGCGATTAGCATCATTAACAATGCCACTCTTTTTATCAATCTTTACACATTGACGCCCCATAACCCATTCAAGAGCAGGCTTGCCATTAACGATATACGCATAAGCTTCAAGAGGGATATCTGTCATGATGATATTGCTATTATAAATAACAGTGGTTTTATCCTTTTCTTTACTATCCTTAATTTTTGCGAATTTCATTTCAGTTACATAATAAAACTTTTCTGGATTAGAGATCTCTGTAACTTTTGGATTACCCTTTTTAAAGGTCACTGGATACGGCTCTACAGTTTCATAGTTTACGTGCAAATGACCCAGTTCACGCCCTGCTGTTACAAACTTCCAAAAATCATCAGCACTCTTTACACAAGGGATACGAGGCAATTCTTTGCATAAATTATCAGCATAACGGGCGCGATAATCTTCCGAATGCAAAAGACCGTAAACATAATAGAATAGATCATCTTTTGTTATGGTTTCATTAGGATAAGCTGCTTTAAAATGTGCTAATCCCGCATCTGTAATGGCATCACGGCGTTGTAAATCAGCATTGTTGCTTTTTTCTATAGAATTCGTAAATAAATGTGACTGGTTATTATCTTTAGATTTTAAGGAGGTAATATCTTCATAAAAGTATCTTGGAAAGCATTGACCTGTATCTATTGCGTGAAGGTTAGGTAAATCCTTACTCATCAAAACAGAAAATCCACTTCTTGCTCCTACGCCTGTAACTTGTATTACCTTATTTTTTACCGCTTTCCCTATAGAGAATTGTAAAACTCTCTCATTAAAAATGCGATTGTAATAAAGCCACTGTTGTGTAAAAGGGCGATAGAGGCTTTGAATAAGGTATTTATCTTCAAATTCGAAAATCTTTCCACTAATTAATTGTTGTTTAAGAGAACGACTCCAACTGATTTTTTTAGCATCTGAATTTACAAAATTATCTACAATTTTTGTACGTGTTTTACAGTCAGTGTGATAAATATCATTAAAACGTTTCACTTCACTATTATAAAAATTAATCATATTACGCATATTTTTAGCTAAAGCTTCACGGCTTGAGTTATATGCCCACGCATCACGGCTAGTTGAGATACCACAAGAAAACGTTTTAAAGAGCTTTTTATTATGTCCTTTCTTATCTCCTAAAGCTAGGAATGTTTCGAAACTCTCATCACGTTGATGTATCCAATCACCATGCTTATCTGGTGCAATTACTTGCCAGCCCTTTTTATCCGTAATGCCACCAACACTACCAAAACATTCCAGAGCTGTAAGTTTTTCTTTTATCGTACGATTATTACCAATATCATGATAGTAAATTTTACAAGGTCCAATAGCATTGGGATTTTTGATAAACAAGGTTACAGCAATACCAGTCATACTTCCATTGCCGAAAACATTTTCACCTTCTTGAGCAACTCCATTGCTTAACATATTTTTGCGAAGATCTCCTCGTAAATTGAGTACGTAAATACTGCTAAATTCTTTGGCTAAAGATTTTCGTAAACCATCCATTGTAGACTTTTCTATGTAACCAGAACCAGAAACAAAACCGATTACTCCAGCATTATCAATACGATCACTAGCCCAGCGAATGGCACGAATATAATTATCATATAGATTTCGTATAAGATTTGCATTTGACTGAGCGGCATAAGTTTCACGAATGCGGTCATCTAATATCGGATAAGGTGTATTCTTTGCATTATCATTAGCACTTTTTTGACCTGTTGAATAAGGAGGATTTCCAAAGATAACTTCAATATTCATCTTCTTTTGATGTTCTAAATATTCACTGTTTTCTTTAAACAATTCCTGTAGTAAGTTCTTCTCTTCAAGCATCCGAAACGTATCGGTTAAGCCAATATGTTTAAAAGGAATATACTCTCCTTTCATAAGACTATGATACGTCGATTCAATGTTAATCGCTGCTATGTAATAAGCTAAGAGAACAATCTCATTGGCATGGATATCATGACGGAATTTGTATTCCATATCCTCTGGTTTGATCAGTTTAGATTGTAACAGCCGCGTGATAAAAGTACCCGTTCCGGTGAAAGGATCAAGGATAGAGACACCCCGTGATCCCAAGCTTTTTCCAAACTCTTGCTCTAAAACATCATTAACGGAATGAATGATAAAATCAACAACCTCAACGGGCGTGTAAACAATTCCAAGCTTATCTGTGGTTTTCTTAAATGCCTTGGCAAAAAAACTTTCATAAAGCTTGATAATAAGATTCTGTTTTGCATGAGTTTCTGTAATCCCTGCTGTACAGAACATGACACTTTTGTAAAATTGATCAAGATCTTTCGTTTTCTCTTCGATATTTGTTTTATCCAGTTCCGTTAAGATCTTATCCATTGCTTGCGAAATGGCATTGTTCTGTACAAATTCATTACCGTCAAATAAAGCTTCAAACACGGGACGCGTGACAAGATGTTGCGCTAACATCTCAATCGCTTCCTCTTGCTTGATTTCACTGTTGACGTTGTTCTTTAATTCCTTATGGAATGCATCAAAGGCGTGAAAGGCTTCACTCTTTTCATCGGAAATCATATCTTTAAGATGATTGATATGGTTTTGAGCAATCTCAGCAACATTGTTCGCCCAAATGCCCCAATAATCCGTGATTTTAAAACTATCCAGAAAAATGGCTTTGACAAAATCAAAAAATTCAGAACGGCGGAATAGGTCTCCTTGTCCTCCAGATACCGATTGAGATTTGCTTTCTGCTGTTCCAATGACACGTCCAGAACTTTCTGCTTTTGATGGTATCGAGATCTCATCAACCGTTGTGGTGAGTTCTTGTAATTCATTGGCACGCTTAATCTCTATAATCTCAATCGTATGGCTGCTATCTTGTCCTAAAGACATTTGATTAATCGTCCGAGCAAGCCTTTCATCATGAGAATGTAAAGCATGCAAAACTTGCCAAACAACACGGTATCTCTTATTGTTTTTTAAAGCCTTTTTGGCTTCTAAGCGTGAAGGAATGATAATGGGTAAAATGATATAGCCCGTTTTCTTATTTGGCGCACGACGCATCACACGCCCTACCGCCTGTATCACATCCACTTGGCTATTACGCGGGTGTAAAAACATGATGGCATCAAGAGCAGGGACATCAATCCCTTCAGACAGACACCGAACATTGCTTAAAATCCGACAAACATTTTGCCCCGCATCTTCTTTAAGCCAATCCAATTCCTCATTGCGTTTTTTGACGCTTTGCGTTCCGTCAATATGTCTTACT
>NZ_JBHIPT010000026.1:0-3606 GCF_042196205.1 Bartonella sp. AP21QHHD
AAGACTATGAAGCTGATTGCCCGCTACAGCATCGCTTGAGGTTGAAGTAATATCTCCATTGGCAAGAGATGTAATCTTGCTACTGCTATTTTCTTTTCCATGCGTCGCTACAAAGGCGCTTTTAGATTCATTCCAGTTCAAAGAGTCACTTTTTTCACCAGCAATTCCTTTTTCAATCTCATTTTTAATATTCGCGATAGAATCACCAACACCGATAAAGGCTGAAGCGACATCATTATAAGTCGAGTCAGAAACATCTCCATCTTTTGTGAAGCTCTTAACTGTAAAAGTAGGAGAAGTCCATGTGCCATTCTCATAGCTAGCGCTACCTCCTAAAGATGATGCAACCTTGGTGCCAAGACTATAAAGCTGGGAACCATTTATCGCATCGGTTGAGGTCGCTGTAATCGAACCAGCAGCAACATCCAAAAGAAACCGAGCTTCACCGTTACTATTCAGAATACTTATTTTTTTTAATGGTGATTTAGCAGAAATAGTTATCGTGCCTTCCTCATCCGTTCGGTTTAGTGCACTGGGTAAGCTTCTCAAAAGAGGAAAGCTGCCTATATTCTTATGCTGATCATCACCTTGAAATAAATTATTTTGTTTCTCTTCAATAGCAGAGGGCTCCTTTATCTCAACAAGCTGATGATTTAAACTTGTGGAAGCACTATTCACACGAGAAAATGCATCCGCTACATTCTTAGAACTTTGCTTACCCGCAAATGCAGTATCAAATGCACGTTGCGTTTGAAACTTAATATTAGGATTTAAATCTCTGAAGCCATCTTCATCCTCTATAAATGCAGAGCCACTATCTTGATATAATTTACTGCCAACAACATAGGCTGGTGGAATAGCTTTAAGCACATTTGTACCGCCACTAAAATCGTTTGATATGTTATTAAAAATCTGAGTATTAGCAGCAACAGGAGAAACATTTGATAAAAAGATAATCACTGAAGCCAATGAAAGCGCTTTAATAAACTGTAATCGATAAAGCGAGTAAGAATTTTTAAAATCACTCACCACCGGCGCTTTTGATGTGGTATATAATTTTTTCATAACAAATCCTCCAAGTAAAAAAACATATTCAGAACATAAAAAAAACATATTTCAGCGCTAGGGATGATTTTGGGATGTGATTTTATTTGTTCTTTACAAAGTTTAGGTTTGTCGCAGAGGCGAACAGAAGTAGTTAGGGCTCTGGCAAGGTTGCGATTAACGTTGATCAATGATTTTGTTAATGGTTTTTTAATTTTTTCCGACTGTAAGAAGTTTTTTTTGTAACAAGATTCCTGAATTTTAGGGTGAGGAAATAGATGGAACGGATATGAAGAAGACATATTTGCACGTTATTGTTAGATCTGCAGTTTATGGTTTTTAAAGTGAAAGAGCTCTTTTTGTATGTTTAAGAGGCTATAAGGTGTTATTGCAGGAAACGGTTAAGTCGTCTGGTGAATGACGTAGAGTGCTTGTTGTGAAATCATTGCACTTTTATCATAGTGATAAGTGAGACGTACTCTCGAGTTCTAGATTTTTTTCTCTTTAAGAGCTTTAAGATAAAATGAGGATGATTATGTGATTTTTCCATAACTCTTCGCACCTCCCTTTGCGAGAACTTTTTCCGTTTTTACCAGAATGAGTCTTACTAAAGACTATTTTTATGGTTTTATAGACTATTGAGTAAAATAGCAAGAGAAAAATGAATTTAACTATTTTTACAGAATGAGTCTTTCCGATTTATACAATCGTGAAATATCCTTATAACTTTAAAATTCATAGATTCCATGCATTATAGACTTGCCTAGAGGTTCTGTTTCATAGTTTGTTTGAGGCATCCCATTTTGATCAAAATGAGTCTTACTAATAATTGCCGCTGTTGCGTACCTCATGATTACTACTGCTATGTACAAGAGCAAATAAATAAAATAATAAAATGGGATTTTTAATTTTTTAAACGTATCCCCCAATGGATATTTTCTATCGATGAAATTATAGAACGTACAGTTTTAAAATACTGTGCGATTACGCACTCTATCAATTTATATGACAGAATTACTCTGTGTTTGTAAAATTTTTGTTAAAGTGCTTCACTTCTCACTAAAATCAATCTCACTAAGATTCTTATTATAGAATACATTGTTATGAGACTTTATAAGTATACTACTCTAAGGCTTCCTCTGTAAAATATTACTTCTCTATAATATAAAATTTTGCCCTTGTCTCATCAGACAAGGGCAAAACTTCACTTAAATTGTAATTTTTCATATTCTCTGGTGTTATTTTAATTTCAGAGTTATTCCACCACCTACTCCCCACTGACCTCCGGCACTGGTTGCTGATAGATTAGAACGAATCTTGCCATCTTCAGATGTATAACCTGCACCAATAGCAAAAGCAGATTGTCCACGCCAAAAACCGCCACCAAATGAAACACTCACAGATCCTGGGTCATCGAAGTAACGTAAGTTAGACACTGCCAAACCAATCGCCGCTGCTTGCCTAGCCTCTTTGCGCACATTCGTAATATCATAACTTAGTGCGTCAAACTTCATATCGGTATAGGATTTTGCCTCGTTAACACCATTATTGACTTGATCGTCCGTATACTTTTTCGCACTTTCAAGAGTAATCTTCATCTGCTCCTCGGTATGATCGTATAACTGACCACCATTCACTGCGTCCTTAGAGCCATGTTCAATTTTTCCATCTTTAACATTAGTAATCAAAACAGGCTCACTGTCATCGACACCTTTTAGAGTGATGCTACTGATTTTCTTTCCGCTATCATCGGTATCATAGCTAACCGCAAGATCCTCCTCGTCTATGTCATTCTCCTCCTCATCCATGTCATACTCATCTATGGAACGGGTTAATTTTCTCATAAAAGGAAAGCCTTCTGAAATAATATCCGAATGACCATCTCCCAATTTAGGTTTTTCACCAATAGCAGCGCCATCCCTTATATCAATAATCTGATTATTCAAAGCTGTGAAAGCACTATTTACGCCAGCAAAGGCATCTGCAACATTATTATATTTTTTCTCACTCTCATTACCATCCTTATCAAAGACTTTAACCGTGAAAGTAGGACCTGACCATTTCCCCTCTTCATCATATCCAGCACCACCGCCAAAATAATTTGCAAATGCCTGAGTCATAAAATAAAGCTGGCTACCATTTACTGCTTCGGTCGATGTTTTCGTAAATGCACCACCCCTAACACCAGAGAGAACTCGTGGAGTATTAATATTGTTTCCAATATCTATTCTATCGCCACTTTTGCTTCCCCCAATGGTAATAAGCCCAGCGCTATTTTGCTTAATAAAACTATCGCCTGTCACACTTTCGATCTTTTTATTAAGATTTGTAAAAGAACTGCTTACACCAGAAAATGCCTCCGCAACATTTCCATAGTGCGTTTCAGCTCCATTACCATTCTCATCAAAGACTTTAACTGTAAAATTAGGAGCACTCCAGTTTCCCTCTTCATCATATCCAGCATCACCACTAAAGTATCTAGCAATGACATTGCTCATGGAATGAAATTGAGAACCGTTTATCGCATCAGTTGAGGTCGCTGTAATCGAACCAGCCTTAACA
>NZ_JBHIPT010000027.1:0-83141 GCF_042196205.1 Bartonella sp. AP21QHHD
TCATAGAGGACAACTCGCATTAGCTCTTACTCAATTGCCTGATTGGAAATATGAAATTAAGCACATCTAAAAAATAAACTTACAGATTTTTTACATATGGAGGTGCTTCTCTTCACAAATGCCTCCTAGCACCCCCACCCTTCTTAACACTTTCAAGTAATGCGTGATTCACGCCACACGTGAATTGCATCTCAATGTAAGGAGAAAAGATATGGCGCCTCGTAAAGCTATCATAACGCAAGCAGACATTGCACGAGCTTTAAGAGAAGCAAAAAAGCAAAAATGCGAACTCATAGAAATCAAACCTACCGGTGAACTGCTTATCTACCTTAAAGCAGATATTCCAATACCAAACTCAACAGCACATCCTGATAAAATATGGAATTTATCTCGTGATGATTATGAATTTGATATCGTCTTATAGGTGATCACCATGCCAAAACCACGCCCCCCTCATCTCGTTAAACAAATTACTCAACATGGCAAAATTGTATGGTATGTACGTATTGGTCACGGCAAACGCATTAGAATACGCGGTACCTATGGAACGCAAGAGTTTGTTGATAACTACAAAAGCGCACTTGCCGAGTTACAAGGGCTTATACTTCCTAAATCAAAAACTGGTAAGCTAGTCGAAGGTTCATTCGCATGGCTCCTTAAACAGTATTTTAACAGCTCCAATTGGCATAGCCTTTCTAAAGTCACCCAAAAACAAAAAGAACTCATTCTTATGAAGGTATGTGATACCATAGGAAACATTCCATACCAAGCAATTGAAAAGAAACATATCATAGCCGGTGTTGAACGGCGTAAAGAAACACCAGCAATGGCTAGAAATTTTCTGAAAGCCCTTAATGGACTTTTTAATTGGGCGATTGATCAAGGTCTTTTGGAAAATAATCCAGCTTTAGGAATAAAAAGACCCCCCCTCAAAAACAAAGAGGGATTTCCTGTTTGGACAGAAGAAGATGTCGAAAAATATTATCAAATATGGCATCATGGTACCCATGAACGTGTCTGGATTGATGTTCTTTTATATACGGGCTTGCGTCGTGGTGATGCGGTACGCATTGGCTGGAAAGATGTCAAAGACAATATTATTCATCTCAAAACAGAGAAAAGTAAATTCCAAACAGATGTTTTTCTTCCCATTTTACCGGAATTAGCTAAAACGCTTGAAACTGGTCCTATTGGAGAAGAAACATTTATCTGTAGTAAAGTGAATCAAAAATTCACCAAAGAAAGCTTTGGGAATGGATTTAGAGACGCTTGTAATGCGGCTGGAATTAAAAAATCGGCGCATGGATTAAGAAAATTAGCCGCAACACGTGCAGCTAATTCTGGAGCAACAGTATCACAATTGAAAGCAATTTTTGGCTGGACAGAAGATCAGATGGCATCCCTTTATACAAAGAGTGCAGATCGTAAAAGACTAGCTCTTGAAGCTATAAAAAAGCTCCAAAAAAGTTAGGGGCAGAGACAAAAAAACGTAATAGAATCAAAATTCATTAATTCCCTTATATTCTATACAATTCTTTGATTTTATTTACTCTATACCCGCCCCTTGGGCGTACCATGTTTCTTTTTTCTATGTGTAATATATTCATTTTATTTGTGTTTTTAAAAATGAGGGATGCATAAATAAAAATGAGGGAATAAGATTTTAAAAGGAATCTCTTCGTAAAAAGGATACAAGAATCATTAGGTGATTAATTTCTTTGTTGCATTTCGAGGATAGTGCTTTACTGCGCATAGTTAATAACAATAAGAATCGATAAAACATAAGAATTAGAAGATTCTAGCTCGCGATACGGTAATTTTATAAGTCATATTCTTGCGTATGCTGTTAATTTTTAAATTAAAACCAGCCGCATCATTTATACGTTTTTTTCAACCTTCAAAATTGAAGTTTATCTCAAACGCATTTTATATGAAGCATTTCTAATTACAGTGCCTTTGTTATCACATTAAACTTTTTATAAACAAACAGACCGTAAGCTTAGAATTGAAATAGCAATATAAAAATAGTTTCTTATTCACCTAACACAACAAATCAAGAAACTATAATTCAGAATACGATCAACTTATTAAATGGAATCTCTGATAATAAAAACGCATAATCCCCGTCCCTCGGTGATCTAACTACCTTATCTATTAAACAGATTCTTCATCAATCATAGAATAATTATAGATTTGCAAACACATCACTTCTTTTCAAAAATTAAACCCTCCAACAAAATTTTACACTCTATTGATAATATATTCTAAAAGCTCATATTTGAATGCTTTTTTCCCTTGTTTTTACTTTTCATTATAAACTTGAAAGTGTTATACAAGTAGTATCGCTTAAAAGAAAAAGGATTTCTAATGGTAAAGATCAAAGTAGAAAACCCCGTTGTTGAACTTGATGGGGATGAGATGACCCGCATCATCTGGAAATATATCAAAGATAAATTAATCCATCCCTACCTCGACATTGATCTAAAATATTATGATCTTTCCGTCGTAAATCGTGATGCAACCAATGATCAGGTAACTATCGATTCTGCCAATGCTATCAAAAAATATGGGGTTGGTATAAAATGCGCAACCATCACACCTGATGAGGCACGCGTTAAAGAATTTAACCTAAAAAAAATGTGGAAATCACCTAATGGCACAATCCGCAATATTTTAGGAGGAGTCATTTTTCGCGAACCCATTATCTGTAAAAATGTCCCTCGCCTTGTTCCTAACTGGACAAAGCCAATTATTATCGGACGTCACGCTTTTGGTGATCAATACAAGGCAACAGATTTTAAATTTCCAGGAAAAGGGAAATTAAGTATTAAATTTGTCGGTGATGATAATCAAGTTATTGAACATGATGTTTTTGATGCTCCAAGCGCAGGGGTTGCCATGGCTATGTATAACCTTGATGAGTCAATTCGTGATTTTGCCCGCGCATCCTTTAATTATGGACTACAACGGAATGTTCCAGTTTATCTTTCAACAAAAAATACCATTCTAAAAACTTACGATGGTCGTTTTAAAGATATCTTTCAAGAAATATTCGATACGGAATTTAAAACTGAATTTGAAAACCGTAAATTATATTACGAACACCGTCTTATTGATGATATGGTTGCTTCTGCATTAAAGTGGTCAGGTGGATACGTATGGGCATGTAAAAACTATGATGGTGATGTCCAATCTGATATTGTTGCCCAAGGCTTTGGTTCTCTGGGTCTCATGACTTCTGTTCTCATGACACCTGACGGCAAAATTGTTGAAGCAGAGGCAGCACACGGCACTGTAACACGCCATTATCGTCAGCATCAAAAGAATGAAGAAACATCAACGAACTCTATTGCATCTATTTTTGCATGGACGCGTGGACTAGCGCACCGTGCTAAACTAGATAACAATGAGAAGTTAAAAAACTTTTCCACGACATTGGAAGAAGTTTGTATTAAAACCGTCGAAGAAGGTTTTATGACCAAAGATCTCGCACTTTTGATTGGGCCTAAACAAAAGTGGCTTTCTACAACAGGTTTCCTCGATAAAATTGATGAGAATCTCAAAAAAGCAATGGGCAATTAAGTTATTACTTAAATTAAAATTCAAAGCTCTAAACAGAGCTTTGAATTTCTCTTGGCAAATTCAAAGAAGTACCTTATAAGTAAAAAGAGGATAGATTTTTATTAAATAGCAAACAACAGTGAAAAAACAGGGCTGGTCTGCGCTTTTATTGGGTAAAAATGGTCTTTGCTTTTTAACGTTTACAGGTGGAGTTGTGTTACACGCCACCAACGTTTATATTGTTATTACTATTTTACCCTCTCTTATGAATCATATTGGCAGTGAAATATATTATTCTTGGGTGGCTACTGTCTTTATTACAGCTTCACTCGTGGGTACTTCACTTGCAACAAAAATATTAGGGAAATTAGGTCCTCGCAATGCGTATGTTATTTCTGGACTTATCTTCACCCTAGGCACTTTTATGTGCAGCATTTCTTCATCTATGCCATTGTTTTTAATAGGACGCTTTATTCAAGGATTTGGAAGTGGTTCTTTGTTATCCCTATCCTATTCCATGGTACGGATTGTTTTCAGCCCATCTTTATGGTCACATGCATTAAGTATTATCTCTGGAATGTGGGGAATATCAACCTTGTTAGGACCAGCAATCGGGGGGCTTTCTGTATATTATGGGCTATGGCGAGCATCCTTTTTGATCATTGGCGTATTAGCTATATTTTTCTCACTCATCGCCTTTAAATTTTTACCAAAAAAGAATGAAAACGATGTTCCAACACCCCCTCTTCCTCTTCTCCAGCTTTTCACACTCACCTTATTGATTTTTATTATTTCTGTTGGAGGGGCTATGGAGTCTACAATAGCAAAAATTTGCGGATTAGTTATCGGACTTAGTCTTCTTTTTGTTCTAGCAAAAATCGAATCATCTACCCCTCATCCTATGTTGCCCCGCAAATCCTTTTCTTTCTCTTCTGAAATCTTTTCTGTTTACGCATTGATACTCGTTATGACAACAGTCGTATACAGTATAGAACTTTATTTTCCACTTTTTCTTCAAGAGCTTCATGGGCAAGCTCCACTTATTGCTGGTTATATAGCAGCACTTATGAGCCTAGGGTGGACATGTGGAGCCATCTCAAGTGCTGGTCTCTCCACAAAAAAAATTCGCAACATCATTGTATACTCGCCCCTATTAAAACTGTTAGGCATAATGATTCTTTTATGGCTCATCCCAACAGAAGTTTCCGCGCTTGAATATATTTTTATTATTTGCTTAGCACTGTTTTCTATTGGAATCAGTGCGGGCATAGCATGGCCACATTTGCTCACAAGGATCTTACAATGTGCAAATGATGAAGATGCTCTCCGTGCCAGTGAATCCCTTACCTCTGTACAACTATTTTCAGCAGCCTTAAGTGCAACTCTAGCAGGAGTCATCACCAATCTTGCAGGCCTCTTTAATCCTGGAGGAACAATAGGAATGATCTTAGCAGCAAAAACTCTTCTTATAGTGCTCATGGGTCTTTTATTTTGTCTTGCTATTCCATTAGCACTGCGCATTTCTTACTTCATATTGAAAAACCCAACAGGACATTCCAATAACTAAAAATAAATATAAAAATTCCTTCTTCATTAAAAAAATGAAAAATATTAAGCATGCTTCTCCATATACCATGAGATGCAAAAAACCATTAATCCACACAAAGTTAGAACACTTCCTAAAACAGCTGTATATTCATAACTATAGCCCAATTTTAAAACTAATGCTCCAGATTCAGCACCAAGAGCGTTGGCAATATTAAAAGCAGACTGCATTAATGCTCCTGCCAAAATCTGTCCCTGTAGTGCAACATCCATAATTTTTGTTTGTATAGAAGGCATAGCAGCAAAAGAAGTTCCAACAAAAAAGCATCCTATTGCCGCTGTTAACGGAGCATAGGATAAAAAGAAAAAAAGAAAAAAAACAAATACGCTCCAAAGCATAGAGAAAAATATCATCGGTGAAATGCCAATTTTAACAGCTAATTTAGGCCCCAAGAGATTTCCTATCACCATTCCCAATCCAACTAACGGCATAATAAATGGTACCCACTCAAGTGAAACACCAGAAATATGCATTAATGTTGGCTTGATATAAGTGAAAACAGAAAATAATCCTGACGCTCCCACCGACACCATCAACAAAAGAAGCCACACCTGCTTTTGCTTTAATACACCCATTTCTTGCAAAGGATTCGTTTTTGGAAAACTTGAATCACAAGGAAAAAAATTCCAAATAAGCAAGCTACACAATAAAGCAATCATACCCACAAGGACAAAAGCAATCTGCCAACCAATAAGTTGACCAATCCAAGTAGCACTGGGTGCTCCCAAAACGGTTGCAATTGTTAAGCCGAGCATAACATATCCAACAGCTTTAGAACGTTCTTTCATTTCTACCATTGAAGAAGCAACCATAGCCGCAAGTCCAAAATAGATTCCATGGGGAAGTCCACTGAGAAAGCGTAATACTACTAATATGCTAAAATCAGAAAAAAAGGCACTAGCAATATTTGCTAAGGCATAAAAAAGCATTAATCCCATCAAAACAGTTTTGCGTGATACCTGAGCTGTTGCCACAGCTAAAAGAGGTGCTCCAATCACAACTCCTAATGCATAAGCAGAAATATATTGACCAGCGGTAGGAATATCAACATAGGAACTTCGTGCCATCTCTGGCAGTAGCCCCATTGCGACAAACTCTGCAGTACCAATAGCAAAACTCCCCACGGCAAGAGCTAAAATTATTAAACGCCGTATTCTCGAATCAATTCCCAATGCAAGAACCTTTTGTTGATAAAAATCCTTCATACTATCACTTCTGGATAGGAGTTTTAACTGTAAATATCTGTAATACACACAAACAAAAATTCAAAACATTATTATACGCATGCCCAATAGTCCCCAATAAAGTTTTAGAAATATTTTGATATATAAAGCATTTTATAGAGTTTTAAGTAAGATTCTTTAATGGAAAATCTTTGAAAACCTCAAGATCATAGACGTATTCACCTATTTCTATCAGATCTACCAGATAATAAACTTTGTCTCCTCTTTTCAGCCATTGTAATTTTACAGTGAAAACTTTATTTTGCAACGATATACTATATCCTATAAATAATTCTAAAATTTGCCGAAGAATGCATTTCAAACAAGTGAATAATATCTCATCATTATCTTGATACAAAGATAAAACTTCTCCCCCAAAATTATTGTTGCTTTATTTTGCTACCTGAATACAGATCCCCCAAATCGATAAGCTATAATTTCAACTTTAGGCCATTCTTATAAATTATTATAGAGTCTTTTAAAAATTCTCATGATAATAGTGCTTGGTTTCTAGATTTATTAAATACCCTCTTTTAGACATCTTTACCCCTCCCTCATCTAACAGAGGAATCGCATCAGATATCTAACTCACTATCTGTAAATTAAAATATTCACGTAAATATATTATGATTATTTTCAGATAAATTCTATAAACAAAGCAAAAAACAAATATAATAAATTTTGTATAAGTATGTTTATTGATGTTTTATAAACATGACAATTACCGTGATTAATATTTAATTTATTATGACATAATATCTATATTTTTATTATATAAATAATATTACATAAATCTATTTTAAAGAATATTTATATATAAAAACTTAAAAAATAAAATTATAACATTTTAAATGTTGTAATTTTATTTTAGTTTTATTTTAATTTTCTAAAAATTTATCTGTTCGATTGTATATAATCCATTCTTTACCTTTAGTAATAAAAAACACAAAGTAGCTCATAAAAATACAATTTTCATACTTCTTTAAGAGTTCGCTAACGCCTCATTAACATTGTTGCTGTAAACAGTCATCAGAAACAGAAAAACTGTTTTTCTCCGGATCAGGTAGCGCGTACCGGAGTAACAGTTTCTGTTTTTATCTAGTAATTAGAAAAAGAATATGTGCCCTATAAAACCGCACTGTTATATCCTAAGATAGTGGAATTTTATAATTTTGGAAGATGTTTCTAATTTCATTTTTTAGCTAAATTTGTAAGTGCGAGAATAAATTCAATAAAAAAATGAGGCGCTATATTACGATTAATATTTTAGCGTCCTTGTGCCCATAGAGCACGCGTTTCAGCGCAAAAATCGGCATAACAGCCTTCCTCAATGGCATCACGAATTCCCTGCATAAGTTGTTGATAATAAAAAAGATTATTCCACGTCAACAACATCCCCCCAAGAGATTCACCAGATTTAATCAAATGATGCAAATAAGCACAACTATAATCATGTGCTGCTGGACAAAGTGACTGTGGATCAAGAGGAAGTGGATCTTCTGCATAACGCGCATTACGCAAATTAATTCTACCAAAGCGGGTAAAAGCTAAACCATGACGTCCTGCACGCGTCGGCATAACACAATCAAACATATCAACACCACGAGCAACACTTTGTAAAATATCATCAGGTGTCCCTACTCCCATAAGATAGCGTGGTTTATCCTCTGGTAAAATCGGACAAGTAGTATCCAATACTGCTGTCATAACACTCTGCGGCTCACCAACAGCAAGCCCTCCAATAGCGTAACCTTTTAAATCTATTTCTTTTAATGCTTGAGCAGAACGTTCACGCAGTTTCATATTATCACCACCTTGAACAATCCCAAACAATGCTTTATCTGGCTGCTCTCCAAAAGCTGTTTTACAACGCAGCGCCCACCGCAATGAAAGTTCCATAGCTTCTTCCATTTCTTTTTCAGTTGCGGGTAATGCAATACATTGATCCAACTGCATCTGGATATCCGCACCAAGAAGTTCTTGAATTTCGATAGAACGCTCTGGACTCATTTCATAGTAGGCTCCATTAATGTAAGAACGAAAAATCACACCTTGTTCAGTAATTTTACGGATTCCCGCCAATGACATAACCTGAAAGCCACCAGAATCGGTTAAAATAGGTCCGCTCCAGCGTGAAAATTCATGTAATCCTCCTAAACGCGCAACACGTTCAGCTCCTGGACGTAACATTAAATGATAAGTATTCCCCAAAATGATATCTGCACCAAGATCACGAATTTGATCCATATACATAGCCTTAACGGTTCCTGCCGTCCCAACAGGCATAAATGCGGGTGTACGAACACATCCTCGCCCCGTTATAATTTCGCCTCGACGTGCATACCCATCTTGAGCAATTTTTCTATAATGAAATGTCTTTATCATAACTCTCGTCTTTTTGATTCCATCAATGCATATCTCTATAGAAAGAAAAAAGATATCCCCTTACGAGCATTGTCAAAAGCTTTATGAATTAATTTTTGATTCGCTTAATATTGTAACCAGCATCAAAAATTAAACGAGATAAAAGAACATTTCTTGTTAAGAAATCACCATAATAAAAGTGATAATCTAACTCTAGAAAAATAGTAAAATCCTTATAATATCATACCTCAAAATACCTACGCTTATCCTTAACAGAACTGCAAAATTATTATCACAAGAATTTCATCTTCACATACTTCCATAAGCAGTAACTTTGTACCCATAGAAGAAAATTTTGAACGCATTGTACAGCTTACATATTCTTTAACTTTTACAGATAAAAATTTTTCATCTACTGGGCACAGCGATCCTCACGCTTAATAAAAGCGCAAATGAGCATAATCACTTATCCACTCACAATTGAGATAGCTCTTGGCACTTAAGATAATTCACAAAAGAAATTAACGTGTAAATAAAAATACTTTAAAAAACTAAAAATGCTTTTTGTAAAGATTCTCAAATACCAAAAGCTCTATCGTACCATTAGAGACTGAAAAAGCCGTATGATGGTACCCGCTTGCTCCTTCATAAGCTTTAAAGAAGGTGGTGCATAATAGATTTTATACTATTTATAGCTTTAAAACTATACATGCCATGAATGTCATCGTGGAAGTGAACGTTGATATGTACTAAGAAATGCTTCTTAAAAAACACGTAAATACGCAACACAAGTGTATTCCGTTTGGAGCATTCCTCTATTAAAAAACGAGAAAAATAAAAGCGTAAGTCCATACATAATCTTCATTATTTAAAAGATATTGCATTAGATACTTTTAAAAAAGTAAAGTTGAATTAAGAAGGAGATGGCAAGACTAGCCATTTGTTTCACTTCTGCGCCTTTATTATATTCTTCTAAGATTAAACTGTCTTCTTATTTTAAAGATTACGCCAATATATATAAATGCTGGTTTTCCACCTTGCTAGGAAAACTGGATGAGCTAGTAAAGCTCTTATCCATCTTAATATGTGTTTCAAACATGCTTCTGCATTAGGATGGGATGTTGATTTACGAGCAGAAACAAAAGCACACGCTCTCTTAGGAAAGTAACATCATAAAACCATTAAGACCGACAATGGATTGAAGAGAAATGCCGAATTTTTTATAAAACACTTTGCCAAACAACAACCATAATACAACAGACTTTGCGTTTTCTTATTCTGACAGGTGTTTGTACAAATCCGTTACGTTATATTCTTCAGGAAGATCCGATTGAAGAAAATATATGGACAATGCTTAGCTCGAAATTATAAAAGGTAAGCGTGATACTACAAAAGAGTTTCGTGTGCCTTTATTGATCAGACAAGAGTATTTTTTCTTAGAAACTTACAATTGAAATCAGTATAGTTTATACTATTCTACATCCGCAGCAATAATGGCTTTGGTAATTGAATCTGGATCTGCAACAGGTTCACCACGTTTAATTTTATCAACATTTTCCATACCTTCAACAACCTGCCCCCATATGGAATATTGACGATCAAGCCACGGAGCATCTGCAAAACAAATAAAAAACTGAGAGTTAGCAGAATTTGGATTCTGACTCCGTGCCATAGAAACTGTACCACGCTTATGAGAAAGATTTGAAAACTCTGCTGTTAAATTTGGTTTTTCTGCCCCCCCCATACCAGCACGTGATAAATTGAATTTTTCACTATCCTTCTTTCCAAATTGCACATCCCCTGTTTGCGCCATAAAACCATCAATAACGCGATGGAAAATAACATTATCATAAGCACCTTCCCGTACCAGTTCTTTAATACGTGTAACATGACAAGGTGCCAAATCAGCAAAAAGCTCAATAACAACTCTGCCCTTTGTTGTTTCAAGAATTAAAGTATTCTCTGGATTTTTATTCTCAGCCATATGGAAAGCTCCCTTGATTCATTTCTCAACTTGTAAAGTAGCAGCATTAATAACATCAGGATTTTTTACAGATCCATTATTACTTGTCGTACCTTTTTTTATTTTATCAACAACATCCATCCCCTTTATAACCTCTCCAATAACCGTATACTGACCGTTTAAAAAATCAGCATCATCAAAACAAATGAAGAATTGAGAATTCGCGGAATCCGGATCTTGTGATCGTGCCATCCCAACTGTGCCACGCTTAAACGGCTGTTTTGAAAACTCCGCCGGTATATTGGGATAATTTGAACTACCCATACCAACGCGTTTCAGATCAAAATCTCTACTGCCTTTTTTTCCAAATTCTACATCACCAGTTTGCGCCATGAAATTAGGAATAACGCGATGAAACACAACATTATTATAGGCCCCCTCCTCTGTTAATCTTTTGATTTGCGCAACATGCTTTGGCGCCAAATCAGGACGCAGACGAATAATGACATCACCATCTTTGAGAGATAAAACAAGAAGGCTTGCATCGCTTGCTGGTCTAGGATTACCAGCGACAGCGGACAATGAAAAAAAACAAAACACACATATCAAAACAGCAAAAATTCTACGAGACACACTTATTCTCCCCTAAAAGATTGGTATTTCGAGCTTAAAGCTTGTGCAACATTGGGCGGTACAAATGGTGTCACATCACCTCCCATAGAGGCAATTTGGCGTACCAATGTAGAAGTTATCGCGCGCCCAGAAACACTTGCCGGCAAAAAAACAGTTTGCAATTCAGGAGCCATAACACCATTCATTCCTGCCATTTGCATTTCATAATCAAGATCAGTACCATCACGCAATCCACGAATGAGAAATGAAGCACCAACTTCACGCGCCTTCTCAATGAGAAGGTTGCTAAATGAAAGAACCTGCAATCGATTAGAATCTGCACCAAATAAGTCTTTCCCGACCTGCGTAATGAAATCAACACGCTCTTCGAAGCTAAAGAGTGTTTTTTTGTCAGCCTGTATCCCTATAGCGACGACCACCTTATCAGCTAACACAAAACACCCTTTCAAAACATCAAGATGACCATTTGTAAGAGGATCAAAAGAACCCGCGTAAAGAGCAATTTTCATGACTTTACTCCTTCCTCTTAAAAATTATTTTTCTTCGCTCATATCAACTGTATCAGAATGCTTCTCACCTTCATCATCTAATGAACTCGTATCATCTTCAGGTTCAGAAATACGTTCAACCGATACGACTCTTTCACCTTTGGCTGTATTAAAAATTGTGACTCCCTTAGTTGAGCGCCCAGCAGTACGAATTCCCTCAACAGGGACACGAATAAGCTGCCCCCCATCTGATACCAACATAATTTGATCTTGCGCCTTCACCGGAAAAGCCGCTACTAATTTACCAATTTCAGCTGTTTTAGATGGATCTGTTGCGCGAATCCCCTTTCCGCCACGTCCCGAAATCCGGAACTCATAGGAAGAAGAACGTTTACCATAACCAAACTCACTCACTGTCAAAAGCATTTGTTCACGTGCATGAAGTTCTGCATAACGTTCATCTGTTAACTCTGTTTCAGCACCCCCATCTTCTTCATCAAAAGTTATAACATCTTCAACATCAGCATCTGCACCAGAAGCACGCCGTTCATTCATTACACGTTTAATATAAGCAGAACGCTCAATGGACGTCGCCTCGACATGCTCTAAAATTGTCATCGAAATGACTTTATCGCCTTTAGCTAAATTGATACCACGAACTCCCACAGAATTACGCCCAGCAAAGACCCGAACATCAACAACTGGAAAACGGATACATTGTCCTTTGGCTGTTGTTAGAACAACATCATCATGTTCTGTACAGGTTTCAACAGAAAGAATTTCATCTTCTTCATCAAGTTTCATCGCAATTTTACCATTACGATTAACCTGAACGAAATCTGATAATTTATTACGACGCACAGTTCCACGTGTTGTCGCAAACATAATATCTAATGCACTCCAGCTCGCTTCATCTTCAGGCAAAGGCATAATCGTTGTAATACGCTCACCTTGTTGTAAAGGAAGCATATTGATCAAAGCCCGCCCACGCGATTGGGGTGTCCCCAGCGGCAGCCGCCAAACTTTTTCCTTATAAACAATCCCACGTGATGAAAAGAAAAGAACCGGAGTATGCGTATTGGCAACAAACAACCGCGTTACAAAATCCTCATCCTTCGTGGACATACCAGAACGCCCCTTACCACCACGTCGCTGTGCACGATAGGTATTAAGAGGCACACGCTTAATATAGCCACTATGGCTTACCGTTACCACCATATCCTCTGGTGCGATCAGATCTTCACTCTCCATCTCAGCGCTACCAAAACCAAATACGGTACGTCGCGGCGTTGCAAATTCCTCACGAAGAGCACTCAACTCATCCTTAACAATAGACATAATGCGTACGCGTGATGCCAAGATCTCAAGATAGTCAGCGATATCCACGCCAATTTTATTCAATTCATCAGCGATTTCATCACGCCCAAGGGCTGTCAATCGTTGCAAACGCAATTCTAAAATAGCACGCGCCTGTTCTTCAGAGAGGTTATAAGTACCATCCTCATGAATAATATGACGAGGATCATCAATAAGTTTAATCAAAGGCGCGACATCCATCGCTGGCCAGCGTCGCTCCATTAACTGTGCACGTGCTGTCTGCGGATCAGGAGCTTTGCGAATAAGCGCTATAATTTCATCAATATTGGCAACAGCAAGGGCAAGGCCAACCAAAACATGTGCTCGCTCACGCGCTTTACGCAAAAGATATTTTGTTCGCCGACTGACAACTTCTTCCCGAAAAGAAACAAATGCACGAAGCATATCAAGCAACGTCATCTGTTCGGGTTTTCCCCCATTCAAAGCAACCATATTACAACCAAAGGAAGTTTGTAGCGGCGTATACCGATATAATTGGTTTAAAACAATTTCCGCAACAACATCTTTCTTCAGCTCAATAACAACCCGATATCCATCACGATCAGATTCGTCACGCAAATCAGAGATTCCCTCAATGCGTTTATCGCGCACCAATTCAGCCATTTTCTCAATCATTGTTGCCTTATTAACTTGATAAGGGATCTCACTCACAATAATTGCTTGTCGACCACTGCGAATTTCTTCGATCTCAACTTTAGCACGCATAATGATTGAGCCACGCCCTGTTTCATAAGCTGCACGAACACCAGAGTGGCCAAGGATAATACCCCCTGTAGGAAAATCCGGACCAGGAATAATTTCAATTATTTTATCGAGTGTGATATCGGGATTATCAATCAAAGCGATACAACCATCAACGACTTCACCAAGATTATGGGGAGGAATATTGGTTGCCATTCCCACAGCAATCCCCCCTGACCCATTAACCAAAAGATTGGGAAAACGCGCTGGCAAGACAACCGGTTCACGCTCACGCCCATCGTAATTATCCTGAAAATCAACAGTATCTTTATCAATATCAGCTAAAAGTTCTTCTGAAACTTTTTCTAAACGACACTCAGTATAGCGCATAGCCGCGGGTGGATCACCATCAACGGAACCAAAATTTCCCTGACCATCAATTAATGGATTTCTTAAAGAAAAGTCCTGCGCCATACGCACTAATGCATCGTAAATTGAAGCATCACCATGGGGATGAAATTTCCCCATAACCTCACCAACAACACCAGCAGATTTACGATACGACTTATTGAAAGAAAGCCCCATCTCATTCATAGCATGAAGGATACGTCGATGAACAGGCTTAAGACCATCACGGACATCAGGGAGTGCACGTGAAACAATCACGCTCATCGCATAATCGAGATAGGAGCGTTGCATTTCATCAATAATACTGATTGGTTCAATACCGGTTAGCACATCACGTTCTGGGTGTGGAGTAAGATCGGTCACAATTTCAAAACTTTCAAAAAAGAATCATTTCACTTTATTTATAGCGAAAAATACACAAAAATGCTAATTTCTCTCCCATGACAAAAAAGAAATTTAACAATATTTTTCAAGATGTTATTAATTTATATTTTAAATTACCAATAATAATTAACAATTTTCACTTCGCTAAACTTCAAAAATCTGAAACAAGCAAACCATAAAATGATCATAATACTGCAATTTAAAGACTCTTAAAAAGGGACGTCATCATCTAATTTGTGTGAAAAACTTTCTCCCAATTGATTATTATTTTGACCAAAAGCATTTCTCTGATTTGAGTGACTATCGGCAAAGCCACCACTATAACTCCCCCCTTGACTTGCTCCTTGCTCCCCGCTCGCAGCTCCCCGCCCATCAAGCATTTGTAATTCGCCACGGTACTTTTGCAAAACAATCTCTGTTGTATAACGATCATTTCCATTTTGATCTTGCCATTTTCGTGTCTGTAACTGCCCCTCAATATAAATTTTGCTGCCTTTTTTTAAATATTGCTCTGCAACTTTGACAAGGTTTTCATTAAAAATAACAATACTATGCCACTCAGTGCGTTCTTTTCGCTCATTTGTATTCCGATCGCGCCAACTTTCTGAAGTAGCAATACGCAGATTTGCCACTTGATCACCAGAATTCAAACGGCGGATTTCAGGATCCGCACCAAGATTACCAATCAAAATAACTTTATTAAGGCTACCAGCCATCGCATAAACTCCAAAATTTTAATTTGTAAAATACTCTGTTCTATAACAGTTATAACCCTCTTGACCTTCAATTTACATGTCGCAATTGACCATCAATATGGGTATTGCTATCCTTTACCAATATTGTATTCAGTGTAATTATAACAAAAGATGATAAAAACGCATAGTTTATTCCACCACGAGAGAATAAAAAGCTGCTCATTTGTATTTTTTTCACAAAACTTATACCTTCCTTTTGCATTAAAGCAGTTAAACACATTATAATTCTAAAAAAACAGTTTTATTCCATTTTAGGTGCTCAATTTTTGCCACATATGCCAAGGATAAAGTATGACTCATCAAAAATATATCTCCATTCGCGGTGCACGTGAGCATAACCTTAAAAATATTGATCTCGATCTGCCTCGTGATAAACTCATTGTTATAACAGGACTTTCTGGATCAGGGAAATCATCCTTAGCGTTTGATACAATTTACGCTGAAGGACAACGCCGCTATGTCGAAAGCCTTTCAGCCTATGCACGCCAATTTTTGGAAGTCATGCAAAAACCCGATGTCGACCGCATAGACGGTCTCTCTCCAGCTATCTCCATTGAACAAAAAACAACCAGTCGCAATCCTCGTTCAACAGTAGGTACCGTTACTGAAATCCACGATTACATGCGTCTTCTCTTTGCACGTATTGGTATTCCTCATTCTCCTGTGACAGGGCTTCCTATTGAAAGCCAGACAGTAAGCCAAATGGTGGATCAAATTATGGCCTTACCAAAAGGAACGCGAATTTTTATTATGGCCCCTTTGGTGCGAGGACGAAAGGGAGAATATAAAAAAGAGCTAACAGAACTTTTAAAAAGAGGATTTCAACGCGCTAAAGTTGATGGCAAGTTTTATGAAATCCCTGATATTCCACCTCTGGATAAAAAATATAAACACGACATCGATGTCGTGGTAGACCGCATTGTTGTACAGAAGGATATCACCTCTCGCTTGGCTGATAGTATAGAAACCTGTTTACAGCTAGCAAATGGGCTTGCCATTGCTGAAATGGCAGACCAACCCTTAGCACAAAAAGAAACAACAAAGGAATCTGCTCATAAATCAAAAAATGATACACACAAACGGCTCATTTTTTCAGAAAAGTTTTCCTGCCCTGTATCGGGTTTTTCTATTCCTGAAATTGAACCACGCCTTTTTTCGTTCAATAATCCTTTTGGCGCCTGTCCTCTCTGCGATGGACTGGGCATAAAAAAAGCAATGGATCCACTGAAAATTGTGCCCAATAAAAATCTTACCCTCAAGAATGGCGCCATTGCCCCTTGGGCTAAGTCAGATTCACTTTACTATAAACAAACCTTAGAAGCATTAGGAAAAGCTTACGGTTTCAAACTCACAGATCAATGGTGTGAACTCTCTAATGAAGCACAACAGGCTATTCTCTACGGTACAAAAAGAGATGAAATTTCTTTTATCTATAAAAATAATTCTGGTTCGCATAAAACGACCCAACCCTTTGAAGGAATCATCCCTAATATGGAGAGACGCTGGAAAGAAACCGATTCTGCTTGGTCTCGAGAAGAAATCGAACGTTATATGTCTTCTTCGCCCTGCCCAGCTTGTCACGGTTATCGTTTAAAACCAGAGGCACTTGCTGTAAAAATAAACGGAATGCATATTGGGCAAATATCAGATCTTTCTATTCTAAAGGCAGATGATTGGTTTGCCAATGTTCATCAATATCTCACAAAAAAACAACGTAATATCGCCGTACGTATTTTAAAAGAAATTCGTGAACGCTTGGCTTTTTTAAATCATGTAGGATTGGAATATCTTACCTTGTCTCGAAATTCAGGAACGCTTTCAGGGGGAGAAAGCCAACGCATTCGGTTGGCATCCCAAATTGGTTCTGGTCTTACAGGCGTTCTTTATATTTTAGATGAACCATCTATCGGTTTACACCAACGCGATAATGAACGCCTGTTGGAAATGCTGCGCCATTTGCGTAATCTTGGCAATACAGTTATTGTTGTTGAACATGATGAAGATGCTATTCTCACAGCAGACTATGTTGTCGATATGGGGCCTGCCGCAGGCGTTCATGGTGGAGAAATCATAGCGCAAGGAACACCGCAGGAAATTATAGAAAATTCAGCCTCTCTCACAGGCCAATACCTTTCAGGAAAAATGGCTGTTAAAATGCCGACAGAGCGACGCAAAATATCAAAAACGAAAACACTTAAAATCATCGGCGCCAAAGGCAATAACCTCAAAAATATCAATGCGAATATTCCTCTTGGAACCTTCACATGCATAACTGGTGTTTCTGGAGGAGGAAAATCAACATTTCTTATTGAAACGCTTTTCAAAGCAGCATCACATCATATCATGGGCTCTCATCACAGCCCTGCCAGCTATGACAAAATTGAAGGATTAGAATTTCTTGATAAAGTCATCGATATCAACCAGTCTCCTATTGGACGCACCCCACGCTCTAATCCCGCAACCTATACAGGTGCTTTTACACCGATTCGTGAGTGGTTTGCCGATCTTCCAGAATCAAAAGCCCGCGGTTACAAAGCTGGGCGTTTTTCATTTAATGTTAAAGGAGGACGGTGCGAAGCATGTCAAGGTGATGGAGTCATCAAAATTGAAATGCACTTTTTACCTGATGTCTATGTTACTTGCGATGTCTGTAAAGGAAAACGCTATAACCGAGAAACACTAGAAATAAAATTCAAAGGACAGTCTATAGCCGATATTTTGGATATGACAATTGAAAAGGCAGAGGAATTTTTCCAAGCTATTCCCGCTATTCATAATAAAATGGAAACTCTCATTAAAGTAGGATTGGGTTACATAAAAGTAGGACAGCAAGCAACCACACTTTCTGGTGGGGAAGCACAACGTGTAAAACTTGCGAAAGAACTTTCTCGTAAAACAACGGGACGTACACTCTATATTTTGGATGAACCGACAACAGGTTTACATTTTCATGATATTTCCAAACTTCTTGAAGTGCTTCACGAACTAGTCGAGCAAGGCAACACAGTTATAGTCATTGAACATAACCTTGATGTTATAAAGACAGCCGACTGGATTATTGATTTAGGACCAGAAGGTGGAGATCGCGGTGGTGAAATTGTTGCAATTGGACGCCCTGAAGACATCATTAAGGTTCCCGCTTCCTATACGGGAAAATTTCTAAAACATGTTTTACTGCGCCCATCTCTCTATAATTCCAATTCTTAGAAACGCTTTCTATTGTAAAATACAGCATACTAACAAAGCCTGTACTTTTATTATTACCTGTAAACCAACACCTAATTCCAGTGGTGCAACACGTTTGAAGCAAAGACTAAAAACAATTTAGCGCTTTATAAGCTGTTTCAGTTGTCGTATTGCCAAATAGGAACGCGCACATAATTGCGTATTTATTCTCTGTTTTGTTTATACCTGAAACGACCAGACAACCTAAACTGGGAAGAATATGAAGTTTTAAGGGTATAAATAAATTTCTATATTTCCATTTCCTTTTAATTTATCTTTATGATTTTCCAAGGCATCCACAGCAATATCTTATAATGAAGATTGCCATTGCTTCACACTTTTATTTATCGCGTTCCTTAATGAAGATCACATTCCTCACGAAGGAACAAAACGCCCCAAACGGAATATATTTGCGTTGCCAATTCCCACATCTGTTTTAAAGAAACATTTCTCAATGCTCTCAAGCCCATTTCACAACGGCTCCTATGAATGCTATAATGATAAACTCATTATTATACACCACCATCTTTACATTTATGAATCGGCATCATCACACTCTTTTCCAATATTTGTCTTCCCTACTCCCTAATATTGTAAAGCCTTTAATTATCGAAAGCTTTCATAAAAAGCATTTTATTTCTTTTTTCAAATGTTGTTATCCACACACTCATAACTATTTATGATATATAAAAGTATCGTTTTGATTGATTGACGATAAAAAGATCTAAAATGAGAAAATCTTACGCTATTAGAGTTTCTCATTCAATGTGGAGAGCGTCTAATTATCCTTATAAGTCAAGATATTATCTAATAAAAAAGAAACAAAACTCTTTTATTATATTATTTGAATTCTGTATAAGAATTGTAAGTTTTTTTCCCAAAAAACAGTATTTGGCTGTATTCTACAAAAGAAACTCTCCTAACAGAGCATAGAGTGTCATTATTTTCGACTTTTTGTGCACAAAGTATCTGTTGGACATCTTACAGTTGTCAATATAATGTGATGCAGTCTAAAAAGACAAAATAACGTTGGAGATAATTTCAGCATGAAAAAAATTGAAGCCATTATAAAACCTTTCAAACTTGATGAAGTGAAAGAAGCGCTTCAAAAAATTGGGTTACATGGTATTACAGTAACAGAAGCGAAAGGTTTTGGTCGTCAAAGGGAACATACAGAACTTTATCGTGGTACGAAATATGTTGTTGACTTTCTACCTAAAGTAAAGATTGAAATTGTTGTGTCCGATGAAAAACTGGAACAAACTGTTGATGCAATACGTAAAGCAGCTCAAACCAAACATATAGGGGATGGAAAGATATTTGTCTTTTCCATTGATGATGCAATTCGTATAGGCACAGACGAAACCGGTATCGATGCCCTTTAATAAATAACAGGAAAATTCACTTTTTTATCCACCTCAACGCCATATTAAGGAAATTGAATATGACAACCGCATCAGATATTATCAAACAGATTACAGACAACGAAATCCGTTTTGTTGATTTACGTTTTACTGATCCACGAGGAAAATTGCATCACATTACAATGGATATCGCAGAGATCAGCGAGGATACTTTTAGTGATGGTGTCATGTTTGATGGTTCTTCAATTGCTGGTTGGAAAACAATTAATGAATCTGACATGGTTTTAATGCCAGATCCAGCAACAGCACATATTGATCCTTTTTTTGCTCAATCTACTTTGGTCATATTTTGTGATGTACTTGATCCTGTCTCTGGTGAGTTTTATCGTAGAGATCCTCGTTCTATCGCCAAAAGGGCTGAGGTGTATATGAAATCTTTAAACATTGGAGATACAATCAATGTGGGTCCAGAAGCAGAGTTTTTTATCTTTGATGATGTGCGCTATAAAACGGACCCTTACAACACAGGGTTTAAACTCGATTCAAGTGAACTTCCCTCTAATGATGATACGGAATATGAAACAGGAAATCTAGGGCATCGCCCACGAATAAAGGGAGGCTACCTTCCTGTTCCGCCGATTGATTCCTGCCAAGATATGCGTTCTGAAATGCTCACAGCACTCAAAGATATGGGTGTACAGGTCGAAAAACACCATCACGAAGTAGCAGCGGGCCAACATGAATTGGGTATTCGTTTTGATACACTTGTTCGCGAGGCTGACAAGATGCAAATTTTTAAATATGTTGTACATCAAATAGCAAACAGTTATGGGAAAACAGCAACCTTCATGCCAAAACCAGTTTTTGGTGATAACGGCTCTGGAATGCATGTCCACATTTCCATTTGGAAAGATGGCAAACCCATTTTTGCAGGAAATGAATATGCTGGACTATCAGAAACCTGTCTGTTTTTTATCGGTGGTGTTATTAAGCACGCAAAAGCAATAAATGCTTTTACCAACCCATCTACAAACTCCTATAAACGTTTGGTTCCTGGTTATGAAGCTCCTGTTCTTCTTGCCTATTCAGCACGTAATCGTTCTGCATCTTGCCGTATTCCAATGAGCTCCTCACCAAATTCAAAACGCGTAGAAGTTCGTTTTCCAGACCCAACAGCAAATCCCTATTTGGCATTTGCAGCCCTTTTAATGGCTGGTCTTGACGGTATCAAAAACAAAATTCATCCCGGACATGCTATGGATAAAGATCTTTATGATCTTCCCTTAAAGGAACTTAAAGAAATCCCTACTGTTTCAGGAAGCCTGCGTGAAGCGCTTGAAGCACTTGACAAAGATCGTGGCTTTCTTAAAGCTGGCGACGTTTTTGATGATGATCAGATTAATTCCTTCATTCAAGTAAAGATGCAAGAAGTCTTGCGTTACGAAACAACACCCCATCCTGTTGAATTTGATATGTACTATTCTGTTTAAACAATTAATACGTATTCTTTTGATTTTTAAAGTGGAGGCAAAAGCCTCCATTTTTGTGGATATTCTTCTCATGCAAAAGCGCAAGAGGCTTTTTGCTCGCCCGCTTTTCCTTTATAATGTATTGAATCTCTTCAAATGAATTAACAAAGGTTTCTAATGCCGCGAATTTGTTTTCTCGTTCCCGTTCTTTTATGCATTGTCTTTATCACATCAACAACTAAAGCACATACAATAACCAACCAAAAACTTACAACTCTTGAGAAAGCAACATCTGCTTATAGTAAAGCACTTAAAAATGCCGATGCAAATGCCATCTTAAATGCTATTCCTCCCCAAGTCATCAACCGCTTAACCGCCCAAAAAAATCTTAATCAATCACAATTTCTACAAATCATGAAAAGCCAAATAGAACGGTTGGCAGAAAGTTACAAGATTGAAACGATCAA
Source organism: Bartonella sp. AP21QHHD (assembly GCF_042196205.1). Lineage (NCBI taxonomy): Bacteria > Pseudomonadati > Pseudomonadota > Alphaproteobacteria > Hyphomicrobiales > Bartonellaceae > Bartonella > Bartonella sp. AP21QHHD. Next base: position 21,969 of record NZ_JBHIPT010000027.1, read on the forward strand.
CATTGATCAAAAACAAAAACGTGAAGGTACCCTTGATAATGGTACCCCTTATTTTGTTATACCCGTGGAGCTTGTAACCACAACAAATGCTGGAAAAAAATGCTCTATTCAAACTGAAATTATTGCCCTACTTCACGATAACCAATGGTATTTTATCCGTGGTAATGACGAAGCGCTCTTAACCATAACCAATGAACTATTTCCTGGACTTGATAAAGTAAAAACCAATCCTCAAAAAGTCACAAAAATACTCTGAGCGAAAAGAATGCACGTAAATAAAAGATTTTCCCCTATAAACAAGTTGTAACAATTGTAGCAGCAGCCTTAAATTCAACTTTTTTATGAGAACGGCGTGCTATTGTTTCTTTATCCGTTCCCCATTGCTCCATCATCCAATCTTCATCTAAATAGGCAATAGACCAAGCATGATCAGCATCAATGTTTCCCGCTGCAACAGCAAGAGCAATGAGAGCAGATCCCGTTAATGTTGTCATCATATGAAGTGCAGCAAGCATATAAGCAGACTCAACTCTACGTAAATAATTACTGACTGCTTGAAGTGCTTCTGGTGATTGTTCCACATGCATCAGCCCTTCTGTCAAATAAAACCTTGCACCCAGTTTTTTTTCTGCCCAATCTAATAAAGGATCCCATTGCTCAGATTGTTTTTGCACCAACTCTTTAGGTGTTTGTGCACGATAAAAGATCATATCACATGCAACGAAACGCAATAAATCTTCAAAAACCGCCTGCATATCATCAGCGATACCATCAATAACAGTATTAACCAAACGCGTCATCGGCATTTTTGCAGGATCAACAACGTGCTTTTGGTTCTCAAATTCCTGAGCAACATATTCAGCAAACACTTCTGTTGGCACATGAAAATGACGCCTTGCGGGCGTTTTTACAGGACGTTCATCCAACAAAATCGTAAAGCCGCCCTCCTCACAAGCGATCTTCACTTGCTTATAAAACCGTTTTGGGTGTGATTGGAATGAAAGATTTTGAACCTTTTGAACAGAACTCTTCTTATTCAATGGCATATCAACATGATCCAAAATCTCACGCATATTTGTTTACCTCTGATCTTTTCAAAAAAAACGACTGTTTCTTTAGGTTCTGTAGCTTGAATAAGGTTTAATCTGACCTTCTTAACGATTCCAAAGAAGAAAAAAATCTTACCAATCTCAATCTGATTTAAGAGTTATATTTCATGTTTCTTTTACAAACAAGACAATGATGATTGCCTTTTATATATTTAATACAATCATAATAGTAAAACAATTTCTAAAAGTATTATCTTAATTAAGAAGTTAAACATATTGAGTTTTATGGCAAAGATGTTCATGCCTTACCAATTTGCTTATTATTCACCTACAATAGTATTATCAATATGAACAGATTCAAAAACGCTGCTCATCCAAAAAATGATAGAGCAGTACGGTTTACGTGTCATTCACCTTCGCTTAACCATTTCAATAATTCTCTAACATATCCAATAAATACCCTGCATAGAATTTTTCTGCTCAATTACTCCCCTAAAAGACGCTGTTTTACGGCATGATAGAATAATGAACAGACAAAATTATAATTGTAAATTTTCTTTCATATATACATTATTTTATAAAGCACTAAATTACTTAACGCATTGTTCTTGATATACTCTATCATATCACACTAATTTAAATTTAGTCGCATAATTAAAAGAATAGAGATTATGTAATCTGAAAATAATGCTTTTATCTATACACTTGGCCCTGCAGATACTAACTGTGCAGCAGCAACACAGTGGTGGCTTGACAATCACAATAAAAATATTTTGTCCACTGACTCGAGATCCCGTATTATATAATACGCAACTCTTGAAGAAGCATTTAATGAACTTGCTCAAAAAAAAGATGCTTATCTCTTAAGTTGTGCTGCTTACCCTGATTTGCATACACTCATATTTACCCGTTTAGGTGATATGCAATTATTTGACAGCTTTATCATGCCTACTCACTCTATGGTTTTAGCTAAACGCAATAACGCTGATGAAATTAAAACCATAGCGTCTCATCCTGCCCCGCAATCTCTGGTAGCTCATCAATATGACAAAGTATTTGCCAACAGCAATGCTGATGCAGCCGTTCTTTGTAAGGCTGAAAAAGCAGATGCTTGTATCACAACATCGGTTGCGGCAAATCGCTATAGGCTGAGTATTGTCGAAAATTTTGGACAAGTGCCAATGGCCTTTTTGCTCCACTCACTAAAGTCAACTCATCATGAAAAAATCTGAAGCGCTTCTTTCCATTGTTAACTTGGTTGACAAATTCCGTATGCGCCAAGAACGAGATGGGAGCATTAAAGAACCAACTTCAGCAGATAATAATATGATCAATGAATTGATCACTCTGCTGAACCACCATGCCAATATTCTTGACGGATTATCTCCAAAACTTTTAGCGACCACTTCTGATGATCTTCATCAGTGGATGATCAGCGGTTTAACGACCCCTCCTAAATTTGATAACACTTTGGCTGCTTTCAAAGCCCCATTACCAGATGCGCCCTTGTTTTTCTTGGCTCCAATGCGTGCAACAAATGGACCTGATCCAGAAGGATTCCGGCTGGAATTAGTTACAGGATATCGTCATGAAACGGCCTATCTTGCTGACGCCTCAAAATATACAAATAATTATGTATCACCTTTTCAATGTATAAAAATGGGAATAGCATCAAGAGGTTTTTTAGAAGGCAATTGCATTGTTCTATTCCCAGAATCTGTAGCAACTGCTCAAAAAATTGTTAAGCAAGCATTTGCTTTGTTTTTTTTCAGTAAATTCTTTGATATTTACAATAAGCAAACAATTGTGGAAGCTGAACGTTTACTCGGCCGTGATAGTAAATTCCTGTTCGGTCAATTGCATAGTCGAAACTTATCTAAAGAAGACATTTACGATGCTCGCTGTTTGTGGGGCTATTATCATGACTATGCACATCATACTGGACCGCGGCCATTGGATAAAAATCTATATATAAAATTAAATTGGTTCACTGGTCTTCTAGAAGAAACTAAAGTTGATTTAATTACAGTGCGTATTATGCTACAAAATCATCCAAAATTTTGGAAAGAAATAACTGAATTTGTCCTATTAGAACGCATATTCCGTTATCCAAAAGATTCTGATCAGCATATGACATTCGATGCTGGTACAGGGATCTTGCTTTTTGAAATATTGATGCGGAACAAAGCATTGATTGAAACAAATCAAGGTTATCTTCAATTTGATTTGGAGTGTCTTGAAAAAGTAATAATATTGATGATAGCAGATATAGAAGCACTTGAAGCATTAGATGATGACGCTTATTTGGCAGGAGCTAAAGATTATATCCAAAATAATCTTGGAAAACCACAGACCTCAAAGTCACGATTTAATTTTTCAACATCATCTTATGCACAGCGAGTGATTAGAGGATTAAATCATTGAGTTTTATAAAAGGACGATTACTATTATTTACTTTTGCCATTCTAGCATTGTTTTCCATAAGTTGGTTATTATCTAAGAATTTGGTTAGCAATATACCCGTCATGCATGCGGTTGGACTTAGGTTGTTTGCCACCGCTGCCACCTTATGGCTGATTGCAGTATTTCGTGAGAAAGCTGTTTTCAGATCCCTACCATTGCTTTCCATGATACCTTCTTTTTTAATTCTATCAGTATTAGGATTCTCGCTGTATTTTGTATGCAGCTTTGGTGCATTAAAATCACTCAAAGCCAGTGATTTAACCATGGTGCTCGCTACTATTCCAGGAATTACTTATATATTAGGTGCATTGACAAATGTCCTTAAATTCTCATGGCTGAAGCTTAGTGGAGTGATAATTGTCAGTGTAGCAGCTGTGGCATTCAATATAAACAATGGAGAAGGTGGATACAGCCTAATAGGAATAGCTCTTGCTTTAACAGCAGCCCTTTCTTACTCTGCTTATGGCTTATTGTCTAAACGTTATCTTAAAAATTTACCTTTGCTCACCTCACTGGCTTGGATCACGACAATTTCTGCAGCATCATTTATGCCATTATTTATTTTTGATCCTGCCCCACTCTTATATCTTAAGTTAGAAGATATATTTAAAATATTGATTTTAGGAACTGTTTGCTCGGCACCAGTTTACGTATTATACCAAAAAGTTTTAGCCGAAGGAGGCGTATTATACGCCAACACTATCGGCGTATTATCCCCTTTTGCAGTGATTGCATGTGAATGGATAATCGGCTCGAGCCCTTCTCTCAATATGATCAAAATAATTGCTATGATTGTAGTTGTTATAGGGATGACACTCTTATTTATAGATGCATCAAAGGTATCTACATGGCAACATAAACGCCATTCTCAAAACTCCAAATTTAATGAGGAAACAAAATGAAAAAACTCGCGTTAGTTTGCCAGCGCAATGCAAAATTACCATTTATATTTGAAGCAGCACAAGCAGCTAATATCGAATTAGTAATGATCTATGATACCGCTGAAAGCGTTCCCTCTCAACACCCCGCAGCAGTAACTTCAACTTGGCAACTTCCTGTTTTTGATAACCCAGAGGCAGCTCTAGACACTTTTGCAACGGAAGCAAAAGAACGCAATATTTCTGGGGTTATGACCCTTCGCGAAGAAGCCATCCTATGGACAGCTTTGGCTGCAAAAAAAATCAATACTCCAAGTATTGAACCAGAAGTAGCAGCATTAACCAGAAATAAATATCTCATGCGTCAAGCTTTCGCTAAAGCAGGCTTAAGAACACCAGGATTCTTTTATATAGATCATCCAGAAGACCTATCACAAACACAAGCCTTGGATTATCCACTCGTTATTAAACCCGTCTCTGGATGGGCAAGTACAGGCGTAATGTTAGCTAAAAATTCCGCCGAACTTCCTGATCTCATTAAAGCCGTATGGAATGTTCAGCATAAAGACATGGCACGTTTTAATGATAAAAATAAACCTGTAGGTTTAGTAGTAGAACAGTATTTGCCAGGAAAAGAGTTTGTCGTAGAATGCTTTGTTGATACAGCAGGTGTACACGTTCTGGCCATTGGAGACAAGGGACAGCCTGAGGGACCATGGTTTGAAGAAACAATTTATCGTCAACGCTGTGATATAGATGATCCTTTAATTATTGCTTTATGTGAGGCTGCATGCTCTGGAGTTAAAGCTCTTGGTATAAATATAGGTGCTGCCCATGTAGAGCTACGCCTAGATGCTCATAATTTACCTTATATCATTGAGATTGGCGCTCGTATAGGTGGATCGGGTGTCTCCCATTTTATTGTTGAGCAAGGTACAGGGATTTCATTTGCAAAACTATGTATGAATGCCGCTTTAGCTGAACAAACCCCAGACCTTCCCGATATACTCCCAACTGAAAAAGTGGCGGCAAATTATATTATTCCTCTTCATGGGTATGGACGGTTTTCTGGATTTTCAGGTCTAGATAAGGTTGCACAGCATCCTCAAACCGCCAGAACTATCATTTTTTTTGAAACCAATCACATTTCACCACCTCCACCAGCATTTGGTGGATATCCTGGTTTTATTTTCTCTGTTCATAACTCAAACGAAGAAGCACGCAATTACCATAAATGGCTCGATGATACCTTAAGCATCATATGGCAAAATACTGATTTATAATGATAATTTATCGTTATTCATATTGAATGAGAACGCCGATATCGTAGGATTTTCTCATTTTAAATCTGTTTATCAGATGAACAAATTTTTTAAAGCATTTGAAAAATGCTATAGTAGATAAAAATAAATCAACACGATATTTTCATATTTATTAAAACACATGATATCATTATTAAAAGAAGCAACTAAAATTCTGCACAAACAATGGTTTTAATTCCGATAGTAGAACAAGACTTTGAAAATAACATTTATTATTTTTTTAAAAGATTTATTAAAAATGATAGCGCAAACCACCAGAAAAATGAACTCCAGAAAAACCAGCCTTGGTTAACCTATGCTGATAGCTAAGATCACTGTAAAGTGTAACTTTAGAAGAAAACTGCGCATTGATACCCAAACCTGTTTCTAAGGAAGAACCGAAAGCACTCAACTGAAAAACATCTTTAAAATGAACAAATTGTTCTTTACCAAAACAATGAGCAAGATGAATATTGCCATAAAAAGAAGTGATACGATCCTTATCAGAGGCTGTAAATGTTTTACTTAAACGCCCACCAACACGCACAAACCATTGACTCATTTTTTTCATATCAACATCAAATCCATCAATATCACGAAACTTATCAAATTGAAGATGTTGATAAATAAGCTGAAGTTGCGGATCAAAAATAAGATCTTTATATCCTGTCATAAACGTTTTACCAGCAGAAAACGAAACGTTCAAAGGATTTGCTTTTAATGTCGCCGTCTTACCCCAAACATGGCTACGCACATCCCCTTTAAACAAACCATAAGATAAAAGACCATCTATATAAAAACCAGTTTTGTGTTCCACACTACCGTATGACGTAAATGACCATTTATTAAACGTACTCTTTTGGCTTCGTTCCACGTTACGAGGTTGTAAAGAAAGCTTTCCATAGGTTCCCATAATCCCAAAAGATGTCGTACTATATGCGCTCTCTATTGTTTTGAGCAAAATATCTGTTTTTATAGCGTTATAATCAATATGACCATCGTACCCATATTTAAGTATAGAAAGATCTGAGACATAACGATAACTCCCACCATAACCGTGAACAGATAAAGCAAAGTTCCCTTCAACTTTTAATAATTTACGAGGAATAGACCGCGTAGCTTGCAACTGCTTTTGTTGATGACCAATATCCATGAGCCCAACATGAAATAAAGCATTTGGTAACAAAAGATAAGTTGGAACTTGTGGAACAACCTCTCTGACCTTTAACTCGGAAGGGGGAATAGCAGACACCTCTAAAGCAGGCTGAATATATTTACTTTCAAGGCGAAAATCCCAAAAATCTCCATCTCCTTCAACCAATCTTTGAGAAGTTTGTGCATTTCCAAGAGCAGAAGCTGGACCATAAGCATGAAGATAATATTGGTAAGGCAAACCCTCTAATGCGATATAAGCACGATTTAACTGAAAAGAATCCTCTGCCGCTTTTCCAGAAACCTGAATAAGTGAAATACTATGAGCATTTTCACCGGTTGCTATCTCACCCTGATTTCCTGCAACAAATTGCACATAAACTGTTGTTTTTCCAGAAACATCACCATGTATTAAAAGCCGATCAGTTTTTTTATTATCGAGCAAACCATCACTACTGAGATGCGTATTGAGATAAATATCTGCCCTATCTTGCGCACTATAAACTTCTTTTTCTCCCTTCCCAATATGAAGTGTCTGATACTCCTGAAACATTGGAGTCTCAAAAGCAATAAAACTATCAGAAACTTTCACAAATGAAATAGACGAACTTGTACGGTTTGCAACTTGCAAATCGATCTCTCTTCTTTTTGTCAAAAACCATTTTGATCCCCCTGTTAAATAAAGCTCAGCAATAGAATCATCGGCAACACGAGTCCCTCCTATCAATGAAGAAGAATTAGCCAAAATCGCTACACTCCCCCCCTTTTCAACTGTTAATAATAAGTCACCAAAAATTTTTGTACCTTCTGTTACTCCAATATAACTACGACTGTTATTACTATGAACAGCTGTCCCATCTGGAACCTCAAAAATCGTCCTTTTCAAAAAGACAAGCCCCTGTTCATACGCATCATTTTCCCCATCCCTCTCAAAATACATACCATGTTTGTTACCTATTGCTTTAATTGTTGAATCTTCAATATTAACCCGCGAAATTAAAATATTTCCTTCCCTGCCGTTATTGGATGGCGTGTTAGAATCTTGTCCAACTGTTAAAACATGAACATCCGTAGAAATAATATTCGTATTTTTTACATAAACAGAACCCTGATGTTTTACATTGAAAACTGTATGTGTACTTTTTTCATTTGTATTTTCTTTGTCTTCTGTTTTTTGATATTTTGAAGCAATGGTAACACCATCTAAAGTCGCACTCCCCCCTCTCCCTACATAAAGCGCAGCAGCATCATTCACATCAATAAATCCACTTTTCATCTGAATACCCGCATCAGCACTAACGAAAAGAGCACTCTCTTGACCGATACCCAAACCTTCCACTTTAATTTTTGTATTCGTTAACGTAACAGATGCTCCTCGCTTCTCTGCATAAGCAGCAATCTGAGAAGCCTCAATTGTTCCACGATTAACCTCAATCATTCCACTATCAGCTTTAAGACCTATTGATACATTTTTAAAAGCTGAATCGCTCAAAACAATTTTTCCCCCTCGTGATACAAAAACACCATAAATATCTTCTATACCCGCAGTAGCTTCAACCTCTACACGCGTTGCCTGAATAACTGTATTTGGCTCCTGCACTACTATAGCAGCAGGTAACATGAGAGAACGACCCTCCCCATTCTTTTCTTTAACAGGCGCCGTGAATTTATATACTTTATCACTAATTGTATGCTTTGAACCATCACTGCATCCGTAAGGTAATTTGTTTTCATCACATGACAGTGATGTATATGAATGAGAATGTGCCTCAATATTTATATTTAACAAAAAAGAAAAAATAGCTGCTGTAAAAAAGCACGAATACAAGTGATTGTTAGATACCTTGACTATCATTGTTTCTCAAAACTTTCTTTTTTCAACAAAAACAAAAAATGCTGGAAAAAAAATAAACCACAAATTAAACACAATAAGAACAAAACAAACAAAATTATTTTATTTTTTTTATGATAAAATCATAGCATTCAATAATATGTTTTGTGTTTTATGTAAAGAAAGAACAAAAAGTTTAAAAATACCATTTAGGAGGACAATCCCTTTAAAGAAGGCATCTCAAAAACCGCTGAAAACTGTAATTACAAAAGGCCCAAAAACCAATCTTAAAAAAACGTGAAAAAATGCGAATTTTGAAGAGATATAATATTCAATTTATCTCACCACAAAAAAATAAAAATACAACAACATGAGAATAACTTTTAAGATTAAACGATTAAAACGTTTTAATAAAACACAGCACAAAAAGATACAATATACGAAATCTATAACCGCATCATCTCTTCAACCACAACAAAAAAACAAGAAATTGCACACTAATGTATAAGCTAATGTACACAATTTCTATATTAAAAATGTTAAATATCTAACAAAGAAATTTGAATAAATAAAAAACTTCTCCTAATACCCTATCATCAATGATTTGAATTAATAAATGTAATATTTTAGATCTTTTGATAAAATCTAAAATACAGTAAAACACTCACCATTCTGAACTTAAAAAACACCAAAATAAAATTTCATCAAAATTAGCTCTATGAAAGCTATCTGTTTATTATCGTTAAAGCAGATATTTTAGCAAAGCTATTATTTGCCATTCTTTATATTGAATAAATTTCTCTAAACAACAACCCACTATCCTCCGCTAGCATCATCTGACCACAACACTATTGCCAATCTCGTAGCTGATGAATATAACTACATTGGAGACAAAAGAGCTATATTTCTCTCTTCTCCCGTTTAATATTTTTATTTAATTATTGCTTTAAAAATCAACGTTCTACTGTTGATGATCACTTGTACAAAGCTTTTTTTATTTTCTGGCGCTTTTTATCATTTTCAAAACGTAACATCAAATCTCGCTCTTGTTTTGTCGAATTGGTTACACCAAAAGTATCATTGTCCATAACCTGCTGATACCCTGCTACCATTAAATTGACTAAAAATGAATCACTTCGCGGCGTTGATGAAAAATAGATTCCCTTTGAATCTTGTAATTTGTACCGATAACCTGCTTTAGTCATGCACTCATAAACTGCTGCAAAATCACTTGCACGCGAATCCATATTTTTAGAAGAAGCGTAGATTGGTTTCCAACCACATTTTGACAGTGCTTGTTGGACCATAGACTTACTGACACCAGACTTTTCCCATAATTCTAACGTCGATGGGGGAGGTTTGCTAATACACCCAGCAGAGCTTAATAAAATTATAGCACTCAATAATTTCAATGTTTTTTTCATTTCCCCCTCCGTCAATATTTACGATAGAAAGACTGATAAGTCTTCTAATATTTACTCACACGCAAGATGACTTTTGTTAGCATATAGATATTGAAGAAACAATCCCACCCCCCCATGGAAAAACAAGAATGTAAGGATTTTTGATTACAGCAGCCTCAATACTTAAGGTTGACATTCAGGTTGTTCTTTATGCTCTTGACAATGAGGACTATTCAAACGCCTCTCTACACTTCGCTGAGGAATAACTGCATCAGGCTGACAAATTGGAAGATTTTTATATTTCTCACACCACTTCATTCTTCCCAATTTATCTTGGAAACCTGCTTGGATCATACATGCATTCACAGACTCCTCAGCATTGAATTTCTCATCCGTACTTGTTTCTGTATCAAGACGACCATCAAGATGCTGTATTCCACATTCTAACAAAGCTTTTTTGATCTCAAGCTGATCAGTACCGGATTTTTCCCATGCATCTACAGCTGTTCGAGAAGGCTGCTCAGGGTAGCATCCAGCCATAACAAATAAGGTTATCCCGCTTAATAATTTTAAAATCTGCTTCATTTTCCTATCCTTGAGTAATTTTGATATTACGAAACAATCTATAAATTATTTTACATGCTGTTTTTTATTTCCAAAACAATGATGAACATTATCAACCTATATTATTTTATCTTTCCGAAGATTATGCCATAATTATTATATCAAAAATACGGTAAAATTATTACTAAAATCATATATCTATCAACGATATGCTTATAATTATTATCAATATTTTGATTACAACCAAAATAGATATTTTATATTATTGCGCCAACAGTTGTGGTACCCATAAATAAATAGCATTGACATGCTGAATTAAGCCCCCCGCGTACGGGTATGAGAAACATGAAGGTAGGGATTGTGATCGTCACAAACAGCAAGACTTAAGGTTTGCATTCAGGTGCGTTTTTATATTTTTTACAAAAAGGGCTGTTTAAGCGCTTCTTGACACTGCGCCTCGGGATGACAGCGCCCGGACGACAAATGGGCAAGTTTTCGGCTCTAAAAGTATAACATGGCCCACCCGCTCTTGCTACCTCTTCATCTTTATAGCGGAAACCTGATTGAAGCATGCAAGCATAAGTTGTTGCTTTTGCATTGACGCTCTGCTTTCTGTTTTCTGGATCGACATCATAAGGAGTTGGCATACCACATTCTAATAATGCTTTTCCTATTTCAGTAAAATCTGCTCCTGGCTTTTCCCAAGCACTCAAATACCCTCCAGGAGTTTTATTAAACTGACATCCAGCGATACTTAACAGAACTATTATACTCAATAATTTTAAGCTTTGTTTCATTTTTTCCTCCTTAAAGGGACTTGTACTCGATTGAATGAGCCATGAACATACCGACATGCTTGGCTCGCATCTCCAAGGCAAGTATGGGGATTTATGGGATTTGTAGCCACTCTCTACCATTCTATCCAAACGTTACTGCCAGCAGGTATCGTCTCGTAGGTATAGCCATTACCGCTAATAATTCTGCTTACAAAGTCAAATCTATTCCCATCAAAACCTGTTTCACGCGTCTGTGAATGGCTGCTATGATGGTCTGTCATGCCAACAATCGTCATACTTTCTCCCATTACATTGATATCTTGATCGGAAATCAGATGAGAAGCAATAATCGTAGCATCTCATTGTACATCCATATCAACATTGCCTGTTGCCTCAAGGATAGAGAGAATTGTTGTTGTGTGTGTTTCAGAGCTATTGGAAGATTTCTCGTGTAAAAAGCCATTTTCCGATGATTGTTTTTGCTAGTCGTAGTGTTCTTGAGCGCCTTTTATGGTAATATTGAATAATTTTGCACCGAAATACAGTTGCGGAGTGCATTTTGTCCGCCTCCACTTGTAATAAAAATTACTCTTGTATCAATATTAAAAAAATAAGTTTGATCCTTCCTCTTGTGAGAACAATAACAATAAGAATCGTAAAACTGTCACACGTTCATTGTTCTCTTTAATTTACTCTTCTATGAGATTTTATTGTAATACCTTGCTGCTGTTTATTAAAGTTTTTGTAAAAACAATGATACAATGCCTCATGTAACTTTGTTATCCACTATTTTCTACCAACGCCAATCCTCTTTGAGAAAAAATACATAAAGAACTTTATCTTCGCTTCTAAAAGCAATAGTAATTTTCTAAACAACAAAATTTAAACAACCAATTTTTTAAAGAGCTTAAAAAACAATTCTTACAATAACTTCTCTTGTGAAACAGAACTTCATTAATACGTTTAGAAAAAGATATCTGCCTATAATCATGTATCTGGTAAAATCTATTTGCACTGTTAGGCATTTTAACCTGAAAGACTTATATTGATGGCACAGCTCACCATCAAAAAAACGCCTAATATTTATATGATTTTGTCGTTACCGTAAGCAATGGCTCACAAAAACTTCCAAAGCAAAATAATAACGAGCAGATTTTTTCAATCTAGATTGTTCTAACCTTTAGAGAAAACAATCAAACACCTGTTCTCCTGATGACATCAGCTATTTGTTTTGAGTTTTTTCTCTATTCACATTTTATTCAGCTTCTTTTGCTTAAAATTATAAAGTTTAAGTGCATAGAAACAAATAACAAGCCAAGCAATCCAAATAACACCTATAATTAAAACTGGTCGTGTCTCATCAAAATACCATAGGAGAATAAAAATAAAAACCATAAATAAAATAGAAAAAATCGATCCTATTGGCCAAAATGGAATGGGAAATTTTAAACCATTCTGAGCTTCTTTAGGCATCTTAATTCGCATAAAAAATTGTGAAAGTAGAATCATCATCCAAACAAAAACTGTCGCAAATGTTGCCATTGCAGCAATAAGAAAAAAAAGCTTTTCATGATAAAAATAATTAAGGACAGCACCAAGAAGAAAAATACCGAAGATCATCAAAATAACAAAAACTGGTATACCGTTTTTTGATAAATATTGAAACTTTTTTAAAGCATAACCTTCCTGCGATAAACCATGGATCATACGACAAGCACCATACATTCCACTATTCATTGCTGAAATAGCCGCTGTAACAACAACAATATTTAAAATATTTGCTGCATATGAAATCCCAAGATTTTCAAAAATGGATACAAAAGGGCTATCCATGAGACCAATCTCATTCCAAGGATAAAGAGACATTAAAATAGCTAACGTCATGACGTAAAAAAGCAAAATACGAACTGGAGTAGAATTAATTGCCTTTGAAATCGTTTGATGAGGGTTTTGAACTTCCATAACTGCCATGCCAATGATTTCTATGCCACCAAAAGCAAAAACAACAACACTAAAGCAAGCTAAAAAACCAAACCAACCATTGGGAAAAAGTCCACCATTTTTCCATAAATTATGAACAGTAACGGTAGAAAAATCTGCACCTTCACCCCACCCCCAAAAAATAATTGCTATTCCTAAAATAATCATCGCAATGATAGCGATAACTTTAATAGAAGATAGCCAAAACTCTAGTTCACCATAGACTTCTACAGCCGCTAAATTAATACCTGTGATGATTAATGTAATACTCAGTGCCCATACCCAAGGAGCAACATCAGGATACCAAAACCCCATATAAGTCGCAAAAGCTGTAATATCAGCCAAACCAACAAGAATCATCTCAAATACATATGTCCATCCCGTTAAAAAACCTGCTAATGGTGATATGTAATTTGCCGCATAACGAGCAAAAGAACCAGGCAATGGATTATGAAGTATCATCTCTCCTAGAGCCCGCATAACCATAAAAATAGCTAAACCAGCAATACAATAGGCAATCAAAACACTGGGACCCGCAAGCTTAATTGCCTGTGCAGACCCATAAAAAAGACCTGTTCCAATAGCAGAACCAAGAGCTAAAAAAATAACTTGGCGCTTACTCATCCCTCTTTTCAGTTCATTTATTGCCATTTCTTTCCTTACTTTTTGAAATGCTGACAATCCACACCACGATAACAGCTCTATGAGAAATAAAGCCTCATGTTTCTTTCACAAATATATTTCAAAAAACATCGAAGACCAGCCAGTCCAACACTTTGCTCTAAACAATGAAAAAATACTTTTATTGCGAATTATTCAGCTTTTATAGCCTACAATTTCGTATTATTTTATTCAAATAAAGTGATAATGAATTTTTTCATAATTGTCATTTAATTCATTTCGTATTCTCTAGTTTTTTACAGAGAAAATTAACCTTAATGTAATCTAAACTTTTAGGCTTCTATTTCAGTGCACTGAAATAGAAGCCTAAAAATTCATAACAAACACATTAACTATGCATACAATTAATTTTTTGTTACTTTAAGCCAACTCTCTTTGAGCTTATAAAAAAACTTTTTACGCCAATTGAATAGCTCAATTAATGATAATACGAATCTCGCAAGTTTTCAAAAGTATGAGAAAGTGTATCTACAACCCATCTTTTAAGGACTCCAGCTGCCTTAACGACAAGCTTTCCAATGAAAAAAAAATATACGGTAAAAAGAGCATCTTTGATTGTTGGTCCGATGATAGCGTTCTCCTTACCTCTGGGAATTTGCCCTGAGATAGCAATAAAATCTTTGTTTTTCGCTGAAATAAGAGGCTCTTTCTCTTGGGCCACTATCATAATGAAAACTTCCTCTGGAAAGCTACCTCTCCTAAAATTTGCATGAATCTCAAGAATTTGAGAGAAAAAAAGAACTGTTATTGAAACACATAATTTAGCACTTTTAAACATTCCTTTCTCCTTTTTTATTTTAAATATCAAAAATAAACTATAAAATTCATAAAGTATTAACAAATAAGAATAATATAAAATAAAACTCTTATTTTTACTTGATACAATACATATATTATAATTTATATTTATAGAAATATAATATCACGAATATATAATTCGTGGATATTATTTAACTTATATTAAAATTTCTGATATAAATCAGAAAATATAGGTGCTTTAAGTTTATAGTTTCTATAAAATAACATAATATCTAGTTAACTACAAAAATCAGATATATACAGTAATAAATATATGATTTATTAAATAATTCAAATATTGTATCGCTCCTCTATATTTTCATATGAGGAAGTTTTAAAATTCAATATCCGCCCTTCAGCATTGACCTTCAAACAAATACTATTGAAAACTTAATGAAGGAAAAATTGTTTCTGGTAAAACAGATAATAAGTGCCCTTCACGCACAAGTATATGTGCTTGATGAAGATCTGGAGCCAGATAGCGATCTTCCTTAAGAGAAGCAACATTTTTTCGTAGACATTCCATAACAGATTGCAAAAAAGTACTTGTTTTTAAAGGTGCACGATATTCAATTCCTTGTGCTGCAACAAGCGTTTCAATGCCAATAAGTGTAAAAAGATTTTCGCTCATTACCAATAACCGACGCGCTCCATGGCAAGCCATTGAAACATGATCTTCTTGATTGGCAGAAGTTGGGGTTGAATCAACGGAAGCAGGATGGGCCATTTGCTTATTTTCAGACATTAAAGCTGCCGCTGTTACTTCAGCAATCATAAAACCTGAATTAAGACCCGCATTATGCGCTAAAAAAGCTGGAAGTCCATAAGAAACTGCTGGATCAACCATAAGAGCAATACGCCGTTGAGAAATAGATCCTATTTCACATAAAGCAAGAGCAATCTGATCAGCAGCAAACGCTACAGGTTCAGCATGAAAATTCCCACCTGATACAACTTCACCATTCCTTAAAATCAATGGATTATCTGTAACAGCATTTGCTTCAATAATCAGTGTTTTTGCTGCTGCCAGCAAAATATCAAAACATGCCCCCATGACCTGTGGCTGGCAACGTATACAATAAGGATCTTGTACACGCTCATCCCCCCGTAAATGTGCTGCACGAATTTCTGAATCCTCTACAAGCTTTTCTAATGTTTTCGATACAGCAATCTGCCCATAATGTCCTCGTAAAATATGGATATCAGGATGAAATGGCGCCGTTGATCCCATGATAGCATCTGTCGTCAAAGCCCCTGCCAACAATCCACCACACAATGCCCGATAACCTCGAAAAAGACCAGCAAGTGCAAGGGCTGTTGATGTTTGAGTTCCATTAATAAGAGCTAGACCTTCCTTTGCCTCTAAAATAATAGGGGACAATCCCGCTTTCTCTAATGCAACCGCCCCACTCATACGAATATTTTGAAAAAATGCTTCTCCTTCTCCCATCATAACAGCCGCCATGTGAGCAAGTGGAGCTAGATCACCTGAAGCACCAACAGACCCTTTTTCAGGGATGACAGGAATGACGCCCTTTGCAAGCATATTTTCCAGCAAATTTACCAATTCTAGACGAACTCCTGAAGCCCCTCTTCCTAAAGAGATAAGCTTTAAGCTCATTATCAAACGCACAATATTTTCAGCTAAAGGCTCTCCTACCCCACAACAATGGGACAAAATAAGGTTTCTCTGTAAAACAGCGACATCGTCCGCATCAATTTTAATGGAAGCCAACTTCCCAAAACCAGTATTAATACCGTACACAGGCTCACTTCCAGCAGCAATTTCAGCAATGCGCTGAGCCCCTTTCTCGATAGCTAAATGCGTGTCATTATGAAGTTTACTCACTTCACCATTAAAATAAATAGCTGCAAGCTCACTAAGCGTCACCTCGCTCGGTTTCAGTATAATAGTCATAATCTACTTTCTTTTTTTTTATCAAAGTATAACGTTTAGCATTATTGATCCTTCTATAAAACAAAAAAAACTATAACGACTCTTTAAAGCGAGAATGCTTTCTTAAAGGTATTCCTTACAATGGAGTTATTATCCAAAAGTAGAATAGTTGACGATAAATGAAAATGAAATATTGACAAACACAACCAAGTCATGGATTTCAAAAATAGATAAAGCTTTAATTTATAATCATAATCTAGCATGATTCATATTAAATGAGAGAGCGGAATATCTTAAGACTCTCTCATTCCAAATCTGTGTATGTTGAATCAATCAAAACCATTCGCTTGCACGTCATAAGCGAAATTGGCGTATGGATAAACTGTACAAAAAAGGACTACTCCTCTTATAAACCATGTCAAGGACTGTCGCAACATTGGGAAATGACAAAGTGTGTGATGGTGCAGGCTTATTCTTTTATGAAGCGTAAAGATGGAGAACTCAATGGATTTATCATCAAGCTATTCCTACTAAACTTATAAAAATCTTAAATAGATAGCTGTCACAATCTATCATGATTGCAAAAATTAAACTCTATAGAAAATTAAAAAACTTATTCAACACATCACAACAGAGAAGAAATTGAGCTTTTTTGCTACTTCTAAAATTGTATTTAAAGCGCCAGATTGAAACCTGAAAAGCACATCTTCAATAAAACCACACAAGACTCGCCCTAATCCGTTATTTAAAATAAAAATAAAAGAAGTTTTCTTATATCAAAAAATTTAATTAACATATTGTTTTTATATTATATCTTTAAAAAATAGAAATGCTCCATATAACATATTTATATTTTACTTTTTTGTTATACTGAATCTGAATTTAGAGATAATTTCAAAATGAGTTGTTTTTTAAAGGTGCTTCCAAGCCATTACCTTTTTTACTACAAATTTCTGATTATGATAATTTTTTGTACTTTTTCAGTTGTTTTTGTCAAAATTTATTAAAAACACTCTCATTTAATAATAAAAAGCAATCATAAAAACAAAGAATTATCAAACATTTCTATTCAATTTACCTCTTTCCATTTTATAAAATAATCTGTTGTTAAACTGCAGTAAAGAAAGCGCTTCGATGCTATAATGCAGTGCATAAATTTTCTATTTAAACTCTCTCATATCAAGTGAACAATGAAAATCAGATATAATAAGATGTCAATTTGAGTGCTGAAGAAAAAACATCCCCCTCAAAATCTGCCTTAATAAGGCGTTAATTTTCTGAATACCGCCTACTCTGATGTGCTAAAAAAGCAAAAGCAATCATCGATATCGGATTATCCTGCATACATATAGAGCTCACTTCGATACAAAAGCTCCAAATTGCCTTGCACTTCATATTTCTTTATCAATGCGACTAATTGCCGCAAATATTCTTCCCCATAGCAAGCAATAGCGCGTTGCACTTGCGTTGAAGAGCGGCTCATTCCAATAAAAGCTTCAGATGGGATCATCATCGTCCAATTGTGCGTATGAAAAAAAATCTTTTCTGGATCTACCCCAAAGCTACCACTCATTTCCTGTAAAAATCAAAATTACGATAATACCGAGAATAGTTCGGACTCATTTTCTCTAACAATGTCTCATAAGCCTCTAGAAATTCGCTATGCTTGAAATCACGATTATTTTGAATAACCGCCATGACACCATTGACTCGAAGTTGATCTAAAACAGAACAAAGCAACTTGGGACGATCCATCCACTGAAACGCTTGCGCTGCAATGACAAGATCAACCTCGCCAATTTGAGGCAATAGGTCTTCGGCACGGCCCTGATACCACTGCACCGTAGGAAATTTTTTTCGCCCCTGCTTAATCATATCTGCCGATACATCGATAGCATGATATTGGTGCTCATTTCCTAAAAATTTAACAATTCCCTCTAATGCGATGCCTGTCCCAGCACCCACATCCACAATGGACAAATGCTTTTTGTTCTTAAAAGGATGGAGCATGGTTTTAAATAAAGTAAGGGGATAGCGAGGACGATAACGATCATAATCATTAGCCAATCCATCAAACTTTTCACTTTGCCGCTGAACACTTTCTATCATAGGACTTTCACCCTCCTTCTCAATTACTACCATACATAATTAAAAAGCCTTTTTTATCCAATGTATTAAACATAACTTCTAAAGGAGGAAAATAAGAACTGCCCTGACCTTCTATCTTTCCATAAGATTGATACTTACATTTTTCTCTTTTCCAATTGTTATCTGCACGTTGCAAAACTCAAAACTCCTACGAAAATAATATAATTTTCTGTAATAATAATTGATATAAATATTATTGATCTTTTATAAGATGACATCTATATTACTAGTATTATTTTAATATCAGCAAGTCACTTAAGCGTACCTAAAACGCAGAGAGATATCAATTTATTGATAAATACGCCTGTTTATAAAGTTCAAAATACTTTCCACCAAGAAAATAAACCCTATATAATACATAAAATATCTGTGGAGACATCTTTATGTTAAATGTACAAACTTCTTCAATGTTTAAAATATTAAAAAAATTTCCAATCGTGATTCTTTTGGCATGGTTAGTGCCATTTTTAAGTGGGTGCGGATTTAATACGATACCAACAAATGAAGAAAAAGCACATGCAGCATGGAGTGAAGTGCTCAATCAATATCAACGTCGTACAGATCTCATCCCCAATCTTGTAGAAACAGTTAAAGCTTACGCAGCTCATGAACAAAGTGTTTTCACAAATGTAATTGAAGCACGTGCTAAAGCAACACAAGTCAACATTAATGCAGATATGTTGAATAATCCAGAAGTTATGCAGCAATATCTCAAAAATCAAGCAAATTTATCAAGTGCACTTTCGCGACTTATGGCTGTTGTTGAAAACTATCCGGATCTTAAAGCAAACCAAAACTTTCTTGCTCTTCAATCACAATTAGAAGGAACAGAAAACCGTATTTCCGTTGCGCGCCGCGATTATATTGAAACAGTACGTGCCTACAATACTGCACTCAAAACAATGCCGACGATGATTTGGGCAAAATTATGGTTTCGCGATGCTAAACCTATGCCAACTTTTACCATCGATACTGATAGCCAACAAACACCAAAGGTTAATTTTAATTAATGAAATCATTTCGATACTCTTTGCAACGTATTGTATTTCCACAATTATGGGCTTTTATCTGCTCTCTGTATTTAGTTGCTGCATTGGGAAGTATCGCTTGTTCGCAAATAAAATTTCCTCATTTAACAGGTTATGTTAATGATGTGGCTCATTTGCTCGATAATGCAACCAAGGAAGACTTGACAAAAAAACTGGCAGCACTCGAAGAGAAAACGGGAGATCAAATTGTTCTTGTAACACTCCCTACTCTTTCGGGCCACGATATAGAAACGTACAGCAATTCTCTTTTTCGTACATGGGGATTAGGCCAAAAGAAGATCAATAATGGTGTATTACTGGTCATTGCACCGAATGAACGCACAGCACGTATCGAAGTTGGATATGGTTTGGAAGGAGAGCTAACAGATGCTCTTTCCTCTGTCATTATTAATAGCTTCATGATTCCTAATTTTCGCGAAGGAAATTATCAAAAAGGAATTGCTGAAGCAGTTGATGCAATTATCAAAGTTATTACAGAAAGTGATTCTGATTTTACTTTTCGCATCAAAGAAAAAGCTAAAATCGTTGAAGAACAACGTAAACAAGCTGAAAAAGAAGAAATGGTAATCAATGCAATTATGTTTCTCATTCTCTTTATAGTCGTTGGTTTGCCCATTCTTGCAATGATTTTTGGTAAAAAAGTGGGTCCACAAAAGTATCTCTGGCTGGGGATCATCTTCACACCTTGGTTTCTTAACTTAAGTGCCGGTGGCAGATATCCTGGTGGAAGGTTCGGTGGTCCTCGAGGTGGAGGGGGATTTAGGGGTGGTGGTGGATCATCAGGTGGTGGTGGTGCAACAGGAAGATGGTAAAAGGAACGTGGATTTTTAAGCGTAGCAAATCTTCTTAAGATAAAATTTTATGAACGTATTCTCTTTTATTCAACAATTCTATACCTTACTCTGTAATCACTTTTATTGATTACAATACAAACTCAAACATCAAGATAAATATTACCCATGACATGTGAATTGAAACATACAGATCGTAATCACTTATCACATCATTTTAATGCAATTCTAGAAAATCCACCCGTCGAATGGAAAATAAGCGATCATCTAGTTGAGTATCCTGAAGCTCTGCGTTATATGCAAGAACGTGTAGAAAAAATTCTTGCAAAAACTGCGCATGAACAAGTTTGGCTTCTCGAACACCCTTCCCTTTATACAGCGGGAACGAGTGCAAATAAAAAAGATCTTTTGGCGCCTAATTTATTCCCTGTTTATGAAGCAGGACGTGGAGGTGAATTTACATATCACGGTCCAGGACAGCGTATTGCTTATATCATGCTTGATCTTAAACGCCGGAAACAAGACATTCGTGCTTTCATTAGTGCATTAGAAGAATGGATCATACAGATGCTTGCCAACTTTAATATTAAAGGCGAACGCAGAGAAGATCGCGTTGGTGTCTGGGTTAAACAGTCTCATTGCCCATCAAAACAAAATGATCTTTCTTCCGAAGATAAAATTGCAGCTATTGGCATTCGAGTGCGCAAATGGATAAGTTTTCATGGAGTTTCTATCAATGTTAATCCTAATTTAGCCCATTATTCAGGAATTGTTCCTTGTGGAATTACAAACCACGGTGTAACAAGCTTTCTTGATCTAGGTTGCCCTGTAGCAATGCATGATATTGATATTGCTCTCAAACACGCTTTTGAAAAAATTTTTGGTCCAACAATCGATGTTTCCTAAGTGCATTGATTTTTAAATAAAAAACAGGCATAAAATTATTTTAATAAATATTTGATTTTATGAGGTGGATAGTTAAACGCTATGAGCGATAACAAAAAGGATCTTTTTAGTGTTTTAAATAAAGCCCAATCTCGGGTAAATACAAAAGAAAACACTCTGCAGTCTCCAATGAAATCAAACGCGATGATTTCAAGAAAAAGTGCAAAAGATACGCAAGAAGATGACTATAATGCCCTCTCTATTCGAGTTCTTGAGGGTTTAGAGCCGGTACGTTTACGCCCTGGAATGTATATTGGTGGAACAGACAGTAAAGCGCTTCATCATTTATTTGCCGAAATTATTGATAACGCGATGGATGAAGCTGTTGCGGGTTATGCAGATTCTATTGAGGTCTCATTAGATAGGAACGGTTATATAACCGTTACAGATAATGGACGCGGTATTCCTGTTGAAAATCATCCTCAAATGCCTGAGAAATCGACTCTTGAAGTTATTATGACACAACTCCACTCAGGGGGAAAATTTGATGGAAAGGCTTATCAAACTGCAGGTGGACTTCATGGAGTAGGAATTTCTGTCGTCAATGCTCTTTCTGATGATATGGAAGTTGAAGTTGCACGAGAACGAAAACTTTACCGCCAACGTTTCTCACGCGGTATTCCTCAATCTGGATTGGAAGATCTGGGAGATGTTTATAATCGTCGTGGTACACGCGTTCGTTTTCATCCTGATCATGAAATTTTTGGTGAAAAAGCAGCTTTTGATCCAGAAAAAATCTATAAGATGACATGCTCCAAAGCCTATCTTTTTGGTGGCGTAAAAATTCGCTGGTCTTGTGATCCCGTCATACTTGAAGGCGCAAAAAATATTCCTGAAAAAGCTGTTTTTCATTTTCCCGATGGGCTTAAAGACTATTTACTTTCGTCACTAAAAGATGAATATCGAGTAACGTCAGAAATTTTTTCTGGCAAAACACAACACAATAATGGCCATGGCTCCGTTGAGTGGGCTATCGCTTGGCATGGTGGTGATTCTTGTGTGCAATCTTACTGCAATACGATTCCTACAGGAGAAGGCGGAACACATGAAATAGGATTACGTCAAGCTCTTTTGCGTGGATTGAAATCCTACGCTGAGTTAATAGGAAACAAGCGCGCAACGATTATTACGTCTGACGATATTATGATTTCAACAGCCGCAATACTTTCAGTCTTTATCAGTAACCCTGAATTTGTTGGACAAACAAAAGATCGATTAGCAACCATTGAAGCACAGCGTATCGTTGAGAATGCAATTCGCGATCCTTTTGATCATTGGTTAGCAAATTCCCCACAAGAAGCAACAAAACTTCTCGATTGGGTTATCGAACGTGCTGAAGAACGTGTTAGACGACGCCAAGATAGAGAAATAAGTCGAAAAACTGCTGTCCGTAAATTACGTCTGCCCGGTAAACTTGCAGATTGTAGCCAGAACCATGCTGTGGGTGCTGAACTATTCATTGTTGAAGGGGATTCTGCAGGAGGATCTGCTAAACAAGCAAGAAATAGAGCAAACCAAGCAATTTTACCTCTTCGTGGTAAAATCTTAAATGTCGCCAGTGCTGCACATGAAAAAATGAACTCAAGCCAAACAATTAGCGATCTGATCCTTGCTCTTGGATGTGGAACACGCTCCAAGTATCGTGAAAAAGATCTCAGATATGAACGTATTATCATCATGACAGATGCTGATGTTGATGGTGCTCATATTGCGTCACTGCTCATTACCTTCTTCTTTCAAGAAATGCCTGACCTTATTCATCAGGGACATTTATATCTTGCCGTCCCTCCCCTTTATAGAATATCGCAAGGAGGAAAAGTTGCTTATGCTCGTGACGACATTCATAAGGATGAATTGCTCAAAACTGAATTTACTGGAAAAGCTAAAATCGAAATCGGGCGTTTTAAAGGGCTGGGTGAAATGCGCGCAGAACAACTTAAAGAAACGACTATGCATCCTCAAAAACGTACATTGCTTCGTGTTTCTATTGATGCCGTGGAAATGCAAGAAACGAAAAAGACTGTAGAAAGTCTCATGGGAACAAAACCAGAAGCACGATTTCGTTTCATACAAGAAAACTCTACTTTTGCTTCTAATCTAGACATCTAATATAAAAAATATCCCTTTCAAACCACTGCAGCTGCGTCAATCACGCGCAGTTGCGGATTGATCGTTCCATTCCAATAATTCAAACTAAGATGACCAGCTAAATGAATCATTTCACCAATATTTTCAAAAAGAAAATCACCTAGCGATGTCCCTACAGCACGAAAAGCTATTCCTTGTAGTTTTTTTCCTTCAACATTAGATACAATGAGGCGAAGATGTCCTTTACCAACTTCAGATAGATTCACCAGTCGATGAGAGGGAAGAACAAAAACAGGTGTTGCATTCCCTGCCCCAAATGGCCCTGCTTTTTCAAGCAATTCAAACAGCGCTTCATTAACACCAGAAGCAGAAAGAGAACCATCTATACTAAGAGATTTTTTTGCACGCAACTGTGAAACCATTAAAGAAACTTTTTCTTCTAGCCATTTTCGAAAAATTTCAATTTTTGTTGATTGAATTGTAATTCCTGCTGCCATACTATGCCCCCCTCCTTTTTCTAATAAATTGAGTGTAACAGCTTCACGAACGATTGCTCCTAAATCTATACCATTAATTGAGCGTCCCGACCCTACGCCATTTCCATCTTCTTTCAAAGCAATAGCAAAAACAGGACAAAAAAAACGCTCTTTGAGGCGGGAAGCAAGAATACCAATAATCCCCGGATGCCATTCTTTATGAGAAATGACAAGTGACAATGGTGTTTCTTGACCTTGATAAAGAGAAGCAATATAGGATTCCGCTTGTGCTAATTGAATATTCTCCATTTCTTGGCGTTCTTGATTAAGCCGATCTAATTGTTCTGCTATTCTGTCCGCTTCATCTTTATTCTCACAGCTAAGCAAACGTGCTCCCAAAGCTTGATCACCAATGCGCCCTCCTGCATTAATTCTAGGACCTAATAAAAAACCTAAATGAAAACTATTAAGCGGCTCCCCTATTCGTGCAACCTTTGTTAAAGCTGTTATTCCTAGATTATGCATAGAACGAGCAACTTGAAGCCCTTTTAACACAAAAGCACGGTTAACCCCCTGTAATGGAACGACATCACATATGGTTGCCAATGCAACAAGATCAAGCATACTTAAAAGATCAGGCAGCGGTCCTTGGAATTGTTTTTTCCGCAGCAAATGCTGAACCCAAGCTAACGTAACAAAAACAACGCCAGCTGCACATAAATGCCCCTGTTTAGAAAAATCATCAGGACGATTAGGATTGACAAGAGCAACAGCTTCTTGATGAATCTCTGACATTTGATGATGATCTAAAATCACAACATCAGCACCAGCAAGCCTCGCTGCTTTTACGGCATCAGGACTGTTTGCGCCACAATCAACAGTGATAATTAACCGAGCGCCTTCTTGCACAAGCATCCTCATTGCTTGTTCATTCGGACCATAGCCTTCAACAATACGATCAGGAATATAAATTTTGACTTCAATACCAAAATAACGAAAAAAACGTGCTATGAGTGCCGATGAACAAGCACCATCAACATCATAATCACCAAACACAGCAACCTGTTCTTGATTGAGAAGAGCCTTAACAATGCGCTCTGCAGCGCATTGCATATCCCTAAAACTTTCTGGATCAGGCATAAGCGTACGTAATGTTGGATTAATAAAAGCAACAGCCTCAGCTTCATCCACATCTCTTGCTGAAAGTACTCGAGCTAACTGATCTGGAAAGCCAAATTTTTGAGAAATAGCGCGCGCGTTATTTATCCCTTGAACATCAAGGGCATCTAACCAAGCTTGACCACAAGCAGAAGATTCAACATTGAGAAAATAACGAGACCACTGCATTATTTCTTATTTTATAATGAAGAACGATAAAAGACAATCATGCGTTAAAGATAAAATAGTCTTTTGCAACATTCATTTTAAGTTTAAATGGTCTACAAACTTCTTTTAATGGGGTATTATAATACCTTTCTTGTAACATGTTGTTTTATAAAGTTTTTATTTTCTCTTGACGTCAATCAAAAGACATTATATCAGAGCAAGTAGTATGCGTTAAATATTTCGCTATGGTAACAATTTTCAACGCAAAACAGTAAAAATTCCCTTATATTAAAAGGGTTCTAATAAAGGATACTTCTATGGCAACTTTTTCACAAAAGCCAACTGAAGTGGTGAAAAAATGGGTTATTATTGACGCAGAAAACCTTGTTTTGGGTCGTCTTGCCACATTTGTTGCTAACCGCTTACGTGGCAAACATAAAGCTACATTTACTCCACATGTTGATGATGGTGACAACGTTATTGTCATTAATGCAGATAAAATAGCTCTCACTGGCAAAAAATATACGGATAAAAAATATTATTGGCATACCGGCTATATTGGTGGAATCAAACAACGTACAGCACGTCAACTTCTTGAGGGGCGTTTTCCCGAACGCGTTATTGAAAAAGCAGTAGAGCGCATGATTCCTCGAGGGCCCCTTGGTCGCCGTCAATTGAAGAATCTACGTGTTTACGCTGGAAGCCAACATCCACATGAAGCACAACAGCCTGAATCTCTTGACGTTGGTGCTTTAAACCGCAAAAACAAAAGGATTGCTTGATTATGGCTGAAATTAATTCTCTTTCTGAGCTTAGCATAGTAACAAGTATTACAGAAACACATGAAAATGTTGTTCCTGTTCACGTGCAGAAGCTTGATTCACAAGGACGTGCTTACGCAACAGGAAAGCGTAAAGACGCTGTTGCGCGTGTATGGATTAAACCAGGTTCTGGAAAAATCACGATCAACAATAAGGAATTTGACAAATATTTTGCTCGTCCTGTTCTTAGAATGATTCTTCGTCAACCAATTGTTGCAACAAATAGGGATACCCAGTTTGATATTATTGCAACCGTTGCAGGCGGTGGTCTTTCTGGACAAGCCGGTGCAGTGCGCCATGGCATTTCCAAAGCTTTAACCTATTACGAACCAGAACTTCGCTCAATCTTGAAAAAAGGTGGGTTTCTTACCCGTGATAGTCGTGTTGTTGAACGTAAAAAATACGGTAAAGCAAAAGCACGTCGTTCTTTCCAATTCTCAAAGCGTTAATTTCAATTTTTGCAATGCATAAAGCCTCGGACAAAAACGGGGCTTTTTTAAACTGCTAAAACAGACTTTTAGATGAATGTAGGAACAAATCTATACCGATTAGAAAAAACAAGAATGCAAAACAACCTCTTCTCTTAAGATAAAAGGCAAGAAAAATAGACCGAAAAAATTCAAAACTTCAGTTTCAATTTTTTAAATCTGTTTTACTAACTTGTAATATATCGACGTGCTAAAGCACAAAAATATTTACGCGACAACTTTAGCAATCTTATAAGCTTTTCAATATTTTTTCTATCATCACTTAACAAGCTTTAGTCCAAGAAATGCTTTACCATTGTAATAAAATGAGGGACAGAAATAGGCTTTGACATATATTCTTCACATCCACTGGCACGAATTCGCTCCTCATCGCCTTTCATAGCAAAAGCTGTTACAGCAACAACGGGGATTGATCGAAGTTCTTCATCTTCTTTTAATTGTTTAATAACATCTATTCCAGAGACCTCTGGCAACTGGATATCCACAAGGATAAGAGATGGCATTGATGAACGCGCCAAATCTAATGCCATAAGACCATTACGTGTTTCAACGGTTTCATAACCACTCGCTTCTACAAGATCGCGAAATAACTTCATATTAAGCTCATTATCTTCCACGATCATGACTTTTTTTGACATTCGTATAACTCCACCCTTCTCAGATAAAATAGAGAAATAGAAATGAATCCACATTCTCTTTGCTTAAGATAAAATGATAAAATGAATTGTAAACCACAAAGAGATTAAAAGATTCCAATAAAAGCATTTTTGCAAATATTTGTAAGACGCATCGCTATACTTATTCAGTTCATCAACATAAAACCCACAAATAGTCGTAAGATTGTGTGACCTTGTATTTTTTGAGTTGATATACAAAGTTTATGGATATCTCAATTAATGCATTCGCGTTTTCATCATAAAAAAAATATCAACCACAAACTTAGCTCAAATGCGCATTTTGAAGAGAAAAAAATTTAAGTAAATTTAAAAAGCAACTGATTAGCTGAATTTAATGCACCATATACTGGCATCCACAAAACAATATCTTAATGATATAAAAGGATAAACTTATCAAGGTCATTAAGATTAAAAAAATAAATAAACCGTGATTAAATATCACGGTTTATTTAATATAAAACATTCAATAACAGCATAATTCAAAGTTTATCAAGGATAATATCTTTTAATTCAAAGCCCATGAACTATGAGCAAAAGCATCGAATGTTCTTCCACCTGTCTCTCTGTTAGGACTCGGTGGCTTTCTAGTAAAGAAATATACAAGATATGCGATGAGACCAAAAATCGCTGTCTCCAACCCCATTAAACCCGCAACTTTTTGGACATTTTTCTCAGCCCCTTGTCCTCCAAACTGGCTAATAATCATATCAACAGCTTTAATAACTCTATTTTCCTGTGTCATTACAGAAATAAAACCAGCATTTTGAAATCTGCCATTTAAAGAATCAGCATTGGCTCTTAAAATCTGTGAAAAGAAAATCGCTACTGCAACAAAACATACTATACAATGCTTGAATATTTTCATCATAACCACCTAATTACAATATTTAGTAAAATAAATTTTCTTTACCGCCCCCTCTAAATAGAAAACATTCCGTTATCTATCGATAAAGTATATTTATCTTCTGATAATAAAAATATAATACAAAATTTAATTAATAATTTTATTTTAATTGTTAATTTTATATTATATTACACTTACAATATATCCGTTACATGTTTATTTAATAATTGTCAATTATTTTATTTGTACTTTACATTATGTAGTTTAATGATAAAAATATATTAAAATAAAATTATTTTATTGTTTTTATTATAAATTTAGCTTTATTATCATAAATATTATTATGATTTTATAATATATAAAAATATCAATATGTTGTTTTTTAGTTACACATAATATTTTTATTTTTTGTATAATATAGTAAAATAAATATTTTTATAAAATAATTTTTCCTTAGGATAGATTGAGAAAAAATATTTGCCCCAGCTACAATTAGCGTAAGCACCAGCTTAACTCTTTGATTGAAAAAGCTAAATTAGGTAAGATAAGGGATAACTTTGGTGAATGCGCCAAATCTAATGCCATAAGCTATTACACATTTCAACGATTTCACAGCCATGCGTTTCTACAAGAACGTGGAATAATTTTAATAAAGTTCATTGTCTTCCACAATTATAACTTTCTAACATTAATATAATTCCACGACTCTAAGATAAAATAGAGAAATAAAAATGAATACACCTTCTTTCTAACCAAGATAAAATGATTAAAAATATGAATCATAAAAATTTAATAATGTCCAATAAAAGCATTTTAGCAAATATTTGTAAGACGCATCGCTATACTTATTCAGTTTATCAAAATGATAATCTAGAATAGCCGTAAAATGATGTGATCGTATATTTTTTGAGTTAATACGAAAAATTTATGGATATTTAAATCAGCTCATGCCCCTTTTCATCTTAGAAAAGATATCAATCACGAAAATTAACATCGATATATATATTTTGGAAAAAAATTTAAATAACGTTGATATGGATAGATTATTTGCTAGCAAACAATCTTCTCTATTAAATCAGAGTGTTCACTACTGTGATATTGTAATCTCAATCACGACAACACTTCAATAACAGACTAAAATATAGATTCACTATAAGCTTAAAATAAAAATTTTGGAATTGATCATACATACAATGAATGAACCGTAAAATACAAAAGTAATCATAACACTAGAAAATGAAAAAGCTTATCACTCTTGTTCACTATTCCTTCCTCTCTCATTTTTTCTGTGTTATTTTTAAAGTCTTGTAAAAGATATGAATTACATGCAAAAAAAATTAGCCCTTTGTAATCTCTACGCCATCAATCACATTAGTTTTATTAATGATAAGCAATAACATTTGTATAGCTCTAAGCTTAGAGAGCAAAACCAGATTAAAGTATCATTTTTATTTATTGTAAAGAGGATGTAAAACTCCATTTTTCTCTTATCATTGTTAAGAAAAATTGAAAAATGAGCTTATTAATATTAAAAAAATAGAAAATAATTTTTTAAAAAATAATATCTTATTTAATTACTTTTTAAAATAATATAAATATATTATGTTTATATTGTATATATTTAATTAAATAATAATATTTATAATAACACTAAAATAGTACATAATAATTATCTTTATATCAAATAAAATCATAACATAAAATAAGAAATTCACAATAAAATTAGGTATAATTCCATTAGTTAACAAGTAAAACAAAGAAATATATTTAATTATGTTATTGAACTCAGTTGCGTTGCCATCGTTTTTGCCTGCTTGGATTGGTGAATCCTTTTATTTCCAAGCAATTATTAACTGAATTTTGACTGCTCAGCATGCTGAAAAATCTCTATGTGATTGTTGTCTTGATAATTGCTATCATGTTGTTTGGCGAAGCTCTTAGCTTTCTATCGGGCAACTTAAAAGCTTTATTCTGTCAATTTTCTTATTGTTTAAGCAAAAACTCATCCACGTAATAATATATTGAATGCACCAACAAAATCCGCACGAATAACCACATTCTACACATATAAAAATTATCCACTTTTGACAATTTTTTAGCACTATAACCGAAAAAGAACACATCTGGCTCGTATTATGAATGATATTAAATTGTATGCCATCTTACCATTGGCTTTTGTCATCAAGCTGCCATCTAAAATCGAACAGTTTAAACCTCTGATTTCTATTTCACGCTCCTTGCCAGTAACCGTGGGAATGCGGCCTATATTATTGTTCAATCTTATCTAACAATAAAAAAAATCCTCATGTGAAAATTCTACATGCCTTATATCGCCAGAATAAATAACGATAATTTATGGTACAATAGAATTATTCACTCAATTTTTTTTATTTTTATAATCATGCTGACTTTCATCTCATCCCCCTAATCCATTAAATTTACGCATTGTTTTCTTATAACTTATGAAAGTCATGACCATGGAAAGAAAAGCGCTCAACAGAAGATATCCAATATTCCATTCGCCTTTACCAAGCAACAATGACACAGGCAAGGAAGCAGAAAAAGCCATGGGAAGCATAAACAAAAGCCATTTTACGATGCTTAAAGGATAAATTCCTATTGGCACAAATGAAAGCTCATAAATCATTTCATGAAAATATTCGACAGGCATCTTACGGCTAATAATAAATGTTATAAAATTGAACATCAGAAAAAAACAAATATTGACAATAAAAACACAAAATATTGCAACAACAAAAGAGATCCATCTTAGCTTAAGATCAGAAATATTCGGTAATGATACAAATAAATAGGCACTAACATAAAGGACAAAGAGCTTGATCAAATTAAGAGGTTTACACCAACCAAACAACATCAACAACCAAATTGAAACGGGCTTTATCAAGTATGGTTCAATTTTACCATCCGCTACTTTTTCAAAAAACGTTTCAATAGAATTAATAAAAATATTCAAAAATATTCCAAGTAAAACAAAGACAACAAAGATAAAATGGATTTCATCTCTGCTATAGTTACCGATCTTTCCTGAAAAAGAAGATACTCTATCAATAAATATGAATTGAATAAAATAATAGCATAGAGAAAGAATAAACTCCCCAGCCAAATTCTTACCATAAACAATCTGTCGGCGGATATTCAGACTGATAAAATGAAGGATGATTTTCATCTCAACCACCTGCTCCATTATATGCTTTCATCCCTTTATTCCAAGCGATATAAATTAAGAATAAAAAACACAAAATATAAGTAAAACTTCCGAAAATAAACTGCTGAAACAACGCTAAATTTTGCGTCGCGAAAAACTCGGCAGGAGCGGATATCATGAAACGATAAGGATTAAATTGCATAAGCGGAATAAGCCACACCGGCCAAAAAGATGGTGGTAAAAGAACACCCCCAAGAAGCGCTGAACTAAGAATACTAAAAGAGAGTAATATATTGTACTCAATCACCCAAAAGCTTAATAAAGCAATTCCAAAAGAGATTAAAAAACAAAGCAATTGTGATAGAATAACAACCAGAAAAAAGAACAGAAAAGCGATGACCAATCCCAGAATATTTTCATAGAATAAAACAAGCTTAACAATAAAAAGAGCCAATAATGGGATGCTATATAATACACTCTCCCCTAAAAAAGTAAAAAGCATTTGTGTCATATAACTAAAGGGCTTTGTAAGATATACTTCTAATTGGCCTTCTTTAACATGATGAGAGAAAAACTTAATCACATTATAACCATTATTTAAGCGACCTAGGACTAAAGCAAAAGCATAATAATACATCATATCATAAAAGCTAAAGCCATTTATGGTGTTGCCCGTATCAGAGAAAAGTGCATTCCATAATAGAAGTTGAATAACAAATGGCGAAAGTGTCCCAATGATAATATCGGTAAAAAACATTGCTCTATCACTTAGAACAGTGAGTAATCCATTCTTGGCAAAAAGAAACATACCAAAGCAGTGGTTAGATAAATTCTTTAAATTTAACACGGAGCATCTCTTCAAGCGAGGGAGTGGATACAGAGAACGTACAGTTCAATTTGGTTGTAATTTCGCGTACAAAACGCGCAAAATCCTCACGGGGCAGCGAAACCTCCAGCGAGCATTCTTCAGCGTTAAAGTGCTTATCTTTTAAAGAAGTAGATAATTTCAACGCAATCTCATCAATTTTTTCTACAACAGCTGAAGGTACAGCCATGTGTTCACAAAAAAACGTTATTCTCACCAAAGAAGGAATGACATTTTTAAGCGCGTGAAGATTACCATGAAACTGTTTCTTTCCTTTATGCAAGAGAATAATATCATCAACGTATCCATCAATATCTCCCATATCATGACTTGTGATGATATACCCAGTGCCACGCTCCCTTTTCAGTTTTTTAAGAAGCTCCCTGATTTCATGCTTAGATGTAAGATCAAGACCAATACTTGGCTCATCGAGAAACAACAGTTTAGGTCTAAAGGAGAGATTAAATGCCAATTCACTTTTCACTCTCTCACCCAGACTAAGCATCCGCACTGGCTTATCCATAATATGCTCAAGACCCAGTAACTCAGCGATCTCTTTAAGATCACGGGTAAAAGAGGCGCGTTCAAGACCATATAATGGTTGAACCATATCCAGACTGTAGCGTAAGGGCAAATCCCACCATAAACAATTCTTATGACCAAAGACCACACCCAAAGACTTGAACAGATTTTTCTTCGCTTTATAAGGATCAACACCAAGGACTTTAACACATCCCTCATCAGCGTATTGTATACCAGAAAGTATTTTAATCAGTGTCGATTTACCCGCTCCGTTAGGGCCAAGAATTGCTAACGATTGCCCTGAAAAGAGGGTGAAACTCATATCTTTTAACACATGATGATTTGTATAAACCGGCTTGAAGAGAGAAAAGACCTTGTTTTTAAAACCAATTCCTCTGTCAATGTTGCGATATATTTTTGAGACGTTATTAACGTCAATCAATAATGATCCCATCAGTCACTCCTCATTTCAACTTATCCCCCCTTTGAATGTTTCCATAATAAATATCTGTTTTTGTTCACTAGAAAAAACAAAAGTGTTCAAGCCCTCCTTAGAGCAATAAAACGCGCCTGACGTTTTATCTCCAATTTTTTGTCTAGATATTTTTTCAATGTGATGAGTTCACTTCAATGAAGCATTAAGATACTAAAAACTTATTTCTTCTTTTATGAAAGATAATCTTTTGGATAAACTAAGTAAGTAGAAAAATAATTGGTCATTGAAAGGAGAGCTTTGGTAAGAAGGCTTCATTGTGTAAGCAAAGATACAAAGCATAAATCTATACTATAAGCATATCAAACCACATTGATAACAAAACAAAAATCCTTGACAACAGGAATTTTTTGAGAGGCTACTTTCCCTCAGCATTACTATAAAATGCCTCCATTATTCCCCATGAAAAAACTAAAATTGCTTTCACTATTTTAGTAAATATCTTTCAGATTTTATCTAACTCATCTCCCTCAACAGACACGCCTCCCCAATATATGACCTCTGTAGATAATTCAAAGGAGCAGCTTCATAAACTCAGATTATTAAACGATACATCATATCCCAAATAACAATACAATCAATATGGATAAAGAGCTGTAGAAAGAAAGCCATGATATTCGAAAATTTCATCACTCAAAAACACAATTTTCTCATAGCTATTGACTTATCAAAAACTTTCTTCAAATGATGCCCTATTCATCTTATCAAATTTATAGATAAAATTTGTATCAATCAAAAAGAACAAATGAAGTTTGTTTAGTCGGTTTCAGCATCACTCTCATTAAAAGATAAAAGATTAAAACTTTGGACCATATGAGGTGGTAAAGGTGCAACAATGTCCAATATTCCTCCTGAAGGATGCGGAATACGAATACGACGTGCATGAAGATGAAGACGATTTTGAATTCCTCCTGGTAATGTCCAATTACTATCAGAAAAAAAATACTTTGTATCGCCAATGATAGGATGATCCATATGGGCTGCATGCACACGAAGCTGATGTGTTCTCCCTGTATAGGGTTCCATTTCAAGCCACGAAAGAGCCCGCCCTCGCGTATCTAAAACGCGATAGTAAGAAACCGCATGATGTGAATCTGGCTCCCCATGTTCACAAACACGCATTTTGTCACCTTGTGCAGTCATTTCCTTAACCATCCACGTTGAAATTTTGTCCTGCTTTTTTTTAGGCACGCCCCGAACCAACGCCCAATAAGTCTTTTTTGTTTCTCGCGCTCTAAAAGCAGCAGTTAAGGACTGAGCAGCTCCCCTTGATCGCGCAACAATAAGCACACCCGACGTCTCACGATCAAGACGATGAACCAAACGCGGCTTTTCACCTTTTTTATTGCGCCATACCTCAAGCATACTATCCATATGACGTGTTAAACCAGAGCCTCCTTGTACAGCCAACCCAGCTGGTTTATTAAAAACAAATACCTTTGGATCTTCATAAAGCAGCATTTTTTTCAAAACGGTCCCATCATCCTGCCCACGAAGTGTTTTATCCGTTATTGAAAGACTCTCCTTGTCATTAATAGGGAGAGGTGGAATACGAACAGCTTGCCCTATACAAAGACGCGTATCGGCTTTAACACGTCCACTATCAACCCGTATCTGACCAGAACGCAACAATTTTTGCAAAGCTCCAAAACCAAGTCCTGGATAATGCACTTTAAACCAGCGATCTAAGCGCATTCCATTTTCATCTGCCTCAACTTTTTTTATTTCTATGCCTGCCATGAAAATTCCCTTACCTGATAATTTTATTGATCTATTTTTGCGCCTTTATAAACACAAAAATTCATATTTTAGTTGGTTTTATCACACCATATTACAGTTAGTATCCAAAATTTCCTTTTCTTAACGTCCAAATTTTATTAGCTAAAAACTAAGCGTTGTAAAAATCAACAGCCTTTACGCTTAATAGCGAATGGAGATAATTAACCGTGTCCTTATTCAAAACCTATGCACGTGTTCTCACTTACCTAAATAGAGAAAAAAATGCATCCCTTTTAATCTGTACCGCTAATGTTATATTAGCTATTATCACTATTGCAGAACCTATTTTATTTGGACGGGTTATTGATTCTATTACAGACAAAACAGCTATCATCCCTACTCTTGCCATTTGGGTTTGTTTTGGACTTTCACATATTATTGCTTATGTCCTTGTTGCTCGCGGTGCTGACCGCTTAGCCCATAGACGCCGCTTAACGGTTTTAACGGAATCTTTCGAACGTATCATTGCCATGCCTTTAATTTGGCATCAACAACGTGGAACTTCCAACGCACTCCATACACTTTTGCGCGCAATAGATTCCATGTCAACCATATGGCTTGATTTTATGCGCCAACATCTCTCAACGCTTGTCGCCTTATTGGTTCTCATCCCCATAGCGTTTAATATGAATTGGCGTCTTTCAATAGTCTTGGTTGTGCTTGCCATCATTTATGTATTAATTGCACGTTTAGTGATGCGAAAAACAAAAGACGGACAAGCCGCTGTAGAATGCTATCATCATAACCTTTTTAAACATGTCAGTGATTCAATCTCTAATGTTTCCATTGTACAAAGTTATAACCGAATAAAAGAAGAAACTTCCATACTGCATCAACATACAAATGCTCTTCTTAAAGCACAAAATCCTGTTCTCAATTGGTGGGCGCTCGCCAGTGGCTTAAATCGAATGGCTTCAACAATTTCAATCGTTTGTGTTCTTCTCCTTGGAGCTTTTTTTGTTGCAAAAGATCAATTACGAGTAGGTGAAGTCGTTGCTTTTGTTGGATTTGCACAACTCATGATTAGCCGCCTAGACCAAATGAGCAATTTTATTAATTGTGCAATATCCTCACAAGCAAAACTGCAAGAATTTTTTGAAATGGAAGACTCAACCTTTCATATCAACGAACCACAAAATCTTCCTTCCCTCCAAAATGTTAAAGGCGCCATACAATTTCATCACGTGACCTATCAATTCCCAAATTCTTCTCAAGGTGTTTTTGATATTTCCTTTGAGGTTAAAGCAGGACAAACTGTTGCGATTGTAGGACCAACAGGGGCTGGAAAAACAACATTGATCAATCTGTTGCAGCGCGTATACGACCCTACCCTTGGGCATATCTCCATTGATGGAATAAATATATGCTCAATCAATCGCGAATCTTTACGCAAATCTCTAGCAACAGTATTTCAAGACTCGGGTCTTTTCAACCGTACTATTCATGACAATATTTCAATAGGAAAAGCGAGCGCAACGAATGAAGAACTTTATGAAGCAGCAAAAATAGCAGAAGCTCACGATTTTATTCTAAAAAAAGCTGATTGTTATAACACAATGGTGGGCGAACGAGGATCTCAATTATCAGGTGGAGAAAAACAGCGACTAGCAATTGCACGCGCTGTTTTAAAAAATGCCCCTATTCTCATTCTAGATGAAGCAACAAGCGCTCTTGATGTTGAAACAGAGGCACGTGTCAAAGATGCTCTCGATTGCATAAGCCATAACCGCACTACTTTTATTATAGCACATCGCCTCTCAACAGTACGCAATGCTGATGTGATACTCTTTCTGGATCATGGTCACTTAATGGAAAAAGGAAACTTTCAAGAATTGATCGATAAAGGGGGACGTTTCTCTAATTTTTTAAAGGCAAGTGGTTTAACAATCAAACCACCAGAAAGAGAAGGAGAAAATGTTATCCCCTTACATGAAGCCATAGCATCATAAAAACGATACTCTTCATAGATCTTATGCAAAAAATGCCTCTTCAATACAATATAGAGTGCTTATATATGATACAAGTAAAAAGATTTCTAAAAATGCCACAATCCATTTTAGGTATTTAAGAAAAATATTAAAACAGTTTAGTATTTTCTCTGCTATTGCAATTTTACTAGATTAGAACAAAAATATTTTCCTATATCTGTGCATATTGACGAGTATACATTCTCATTTAGGGAAAATGTAAAGATGTAAAGGTAAAAACAATTTCCAGTTTTACCGTCTTCTTTTAACTCAGCTTTACGAATTTCAAAACGAACTAAAGTAATATCTTTTAAATAATGAATATTATGTATTGCGTTGCACTTTTGTTTATCACTTTCTTTATAGTCCTCTCATAAAGAACAGAACATCATTGTTTTGCACATTCATATGACTTTTTTTAAGAAACATTTTTCAATGCTCTTAAGCCCATTTCACAACGACATTCGTGAGTGGTTTTGATTAATTTAACATACACAGAATTTAAAATAATAAAACCCTACGAATATTCGTAGCTCTTGTTCAAAAGATAAAACGATAAATTATCATTATAATTCAATATATTAAAGCAATTTCATCATAAATAAATTAGATGTTAATCTAAATATTTAGATTTATGTTATATTACTTTGATTTATATTGATAATTCATTACCTTATAACTTAAAATAAAGATTTATAAAGATAGGAGAATATTCCTTTCAAGACCTTTTAATAATAAACCAAAAAACTGTTTTCTTGTACATAACAAGCAAAATGAAAATAATAGCTCTAAGATACAACAACTCTTTTATAAGCCTTTTCAAGGAAAGAAATTTTATTCATTTGAAAACTAATCGAATAATGATAGCTTATAACTTTATAAGGATAATCGTATGCAATAAATCTTGTATTTTTCCTTTCATAAAAAGAGATGTTTCTTCAAAAAATCTATAAGAGCAACACAATAACTAGTCTCCCTAGTAAAAGAATACACAGCAAAGCAT
The DNA here is from genome assembly GCF_042196205.1 of Bartonella sp. AP21QHHD. Taxonomy (NCBI): domain Bacteria; kingdom Pseudomonadati; phylum Pseudomonadota; class Alphaproteobacteria; order Hyphomicrobiales; family Bartonellaceae; genus Bartonella; species Bartonella sp. AP21QHHD. The sequence goes on from NZ_JBHIPT010000027.1 coordinate 60,190, forward strand.
GAAGTGCTGCATAGTCTATCTTATCTTAAAAAGGTGATTCCTGAAACGCTTGGAAGCTATAAAGCCAAATGATAAAGTGGTGATAAAGACAAACACTGTCTTTATCTTTACAATTGTATTTTCCCCAATTACGCTGTATCTGCATTTCAGAAATACACCAGACAGATATTCATGATACATAGATGCCAACCAAATATAACAATGTAAAAAACACCTATGCAGAATGATTTAATTTAATTTTTTTCAAGAAAATCTTTTAGTGCCGCAAATGCCTCATCAGCTTTGTTCCCCTCAGGACCACCAGCCTGTGCCATATCAGAACGGCCACCTCCACCTTTACCACCAAGCATCGCTGAAAGAATACGAACGAGATCTACAGCATTTAACTTATCCGTTAAATCATCCGTAACGCCGACAACAGCACTCCCTTTTCCATCCTCCGAGACACTAATAAAAGCAACCACTCCAGATCCAATTTGTTTTTTCTCAGAATCGACGAGCGCCTTAAGATCCCGTGGTAAAATATTTTTAACAATGCGTCCAGTAAAAGAAAGCCCATTGATGATGGTAATATCACCTTGGCTCCTTTCTGTTACTCCACCACTCAACATCATTTTCTTGCGTACATCATTCAATTCTTTTTCAAGTTTACGACGATCATCAAGCAAAATTCGCACCCGTTCTTCCACACCAGCAGAAGAAGTTTTTAAAAGATCAGCGATTTCATGAATACGTTCATCTTGGCGGCTAAGATAAAGACGTGCTTCTTTGCCTGTTAAAGCTTCAATACGCCGCACTCCAGCTGAAACAGAACTTTCAGAAACAATATGAATTAAACCAATATCACCTGTTCGCTCCACATGTGTCCCTCCACAAAGCTCAATTGACCAACGCTTTTTTAATCTTTCCTGTTCAAGTGGCTCCCCCATAGAAACAACGCGAACTTCATCACCATATTTTTCACCAAACAATGCCATGGCTCCTTCAGAAATGGCCTCATCTACAGCCATGAGGCGCGTTATTACTTTACTATTTTGCAAAATAATCTCATTGGCTAAATCTTCTATTTTTTTCAACTCTTTTGGTGAAACGGATTTTGGATGGGAAAAATCAAAACGCAACCGATCTGGCGATACAAGAGAACCCTTTTGTGTAACATGGTCCCCCAATGTTTGGCGTAAAGCTTCGTGTAACAAATGAGTAGCAGAGTGATTCGCACGAATTTTCTTACGACGAACAATATCAACCGTTAATTCTACACAATCAGACCTCGATGCCTGACCAGATTTCACCTCCCCAATATGGATAAAAACACCATCACCCTTTCTTTGGGTATCATGCACCTTAAAAATAAAATTTTCACCAGAAATGATACCGCTATCACCAATTTGCCCACCAGATTCACCATAAAAAGGTGTCTGATTAACAACAAGCATAGCTTTCTGATCTGAAGAAATATGATCAACAATTTTACCATCACATACAAGAGCTGTAAGAATACCTTTCGCTGTCTCAGTTTCATAACCTAAAAACTCTGTGGCCCCCACTTGATCACGAACAGAAAACCAGATTTTCTCTGTTCCAGCTTCTCCAGAACCAGACCAATTGGCACGTGCCTCCTCTTTTTGGCGTTCCATCGCTTTATCAAAAGCACCAACGTCAACAGATATTCCGCGACGACGAAGAACATCTTGCGTCAAATCAAGCGGAAAACCATAGGTATCATAGAGCTTGAAAGCAACTTCACCATTCAAATAGTCCCCTTCTTTAAGATCGGTACTTGCTTCGTTCAACAAACCAAGTCCTCGTTCAAGCGTTTTACGAAAACGTATTTCTTCTAACCTTAAAGTTTCTGAAATCAAAGATTCAGCACGTGTCAACTCAGGATAAGCTTGTCCCATTTCGCGAATTAAAGCAGGTAAAAGTCGCCACATTAAGGGCTCTTTAGCACCAAGAAGATGCGCATGACGCATAGCACGACGCATAATACGACGTAAAACATATCCTCTTCCTTCATTAGAAGGAAGCACACCATCAGCAATCAAAAATGCAGATGAGCGAAGATGATCAGCAATGACACGATGGCTGGCAATAAAATCACCCTTTGCCTCAATCCCTGTAATTTCTTCTGATGCAGCAATTAATGCACGAAAAAGATCAATATCATAATTATCATGAACGCCCTGTAAAACAGCAGCAATACGCTCTAATCCCATACCGGTATCAATAGAAGGGTGAGGTAAGTTAACACGTTCTTCCTTGGAAACTTGCTCATACTGCATAAAAACAAGATTCCAAATCTCAATAAAGCGATCCCCATCTTCATTAGCACTTCCAGGAGGACCGCCCCATATTTCATCACCATGATCATAAAAAATCTCCGAACAAGGACCACAAGGGCCTGTTTCTCCCATCGACCAAAAATTATCAGCCGTCGCAATACGAACAATTTTTTCATCTGGAAGACCTGAAATTTTACGCCACAGTTCAGCAGCAACATCATCACTCTGATAAACTGTCACCAACAATTTATCTTTTGGCAGGCAAAATTCCTTTGTTAAAAGATTCCATGATAAAAAAATAGCTTCTTCTTTGAAATAATCACCGAAAGAAAAATTACCCAGCATTTCAAAAAATGTATGATGGCGCGCCGTATAACCAACATTATCAAGATCATTATGCTTTCCACCTGCACGAACACATTTTTGTGCCGTTGTTGCCTGCGTATAAGAAGGTTGTTCAAGTCCAGTAAAAACATTTTTAAACTGCACCATCCCTGCATTTGTAAACATAAGTGTAGGATCATTCCGCGGAACAAGCGGACTAGAAGAAAGAACTTTATGCCCATTACGATGAAAATAATCCAAAAATGTTGACCGAATATTATTAACACTATTCATGTTGACACCTGCTCAATACAGCACAAAACCATAAAAGAAAAATCCCCCCTCATTAAATCCTCTTCGCCACGCATGGAGTCAATTTAATCAAAAATGGAATATTTGTTTTAAAAAATTGAGAAAAAAATGACTGCGTATTTAAAAACTCAAACAAAAAAACAGAAAAATCTTAAAGAAAAAAAATTATAGACGACCCCCCCCATCAAATGGCTTCATCACTTTCTATATTTTCTGACCCTGCATTTTCTAACAATTCAATCGCAATCAAACCAGCATTTTGGCGCAAAGCTGCTTCAATCTCTGTAGCTATTTCCACATGTTCACGTAAAAACTGCTTTGCATTCTCACGCCCCTGCCCTAAACGCTGAGAATTATAAGAAAACCATGCACCAGATTTTTCAACAACACCAACCTTGACACCCAAATCAATCAATTCACCTACTTTGGAAATACCTTCACCATAAATAATATCAAACTCAACCTGTTTGAATGGAGGTGCCAATTTATTTTTCACCACTTTAACGCGCGTCTGATTACCAACGATTGAATCCCTATCTTTAATGGATCCAATGCGACGAATATCTAAACGAACAGAAGCATAAAACTTTAAAGCGTTTCCACCCGTTGTCGTTTCAGGAGAACCAAACATCACACCAATTTTCATGCGAATTTGATTAATAAAAACAACCATACAGTTAGAGCGAAAAATTGCTGCGGTTAATTTTCGTAACGCTTTACTCATTAACCGAGCTTGCAATCCGGGCAAAGCATCACCCATTTCACCGTCAATTTCTGCTCGCGGTGTTAAAGCTGCGACAGAATCCACAACAAGCACATCAACGGCACCAGAACGAACCAACGTTTCTGTAATTTCCAATGCCTGTTCACCGGTATCTGGCTGAGAAATGAACAAGTTTTCTAAATCAACACCAAGCTTACGCGCATAAATAGGATCAAGCGCATGCTCTGCATCAATAAAAGCACAAATCCCACCACCTTTCTGTGCCTCAGCAATAGCATGGAGAGCCAATGTTGTTTTCCCAGAACTTTCTGGTCCATAAATCTCAACAATACGCCCCTTCGGTAATCCACCAATCCCTAAAGCAATATCCAAGGATAACGATCCTGTTGGAATTGTTTCAATTTCAACAACCTGCTCTTTTTGCCCAAGACGCATAATCGAGCCTTTACCAAAAGAACGTTCAATTTGTGAGAGAGCAGCATCGAGAGCTTTTGTTTTATCCACGATTATATCCTTGACCGAATTCATAATAACCTAAAACTTTAGTGTATACTGTACTTTTAATTTAACTAAAGGCTTGAGTTTAGAGTTTCACAGACTATTTCCATTCCTATCTCCACATTATGTCCATAAACATTCATGACCATCACAATAAAGAATTGGCATTGCTTATCTTATGACACATAATAAACTCCAATAAAGTAATATCTCTATGGGAGCATAGTTAACATATTTATATCTCTCTAGAAAAGGAACAATTTAATTTTAAACACAATGTTCTACAACCCTTCTGCTTATCCCTTTGATTAAATACTTGAGAGACTAAGAATTCTCCCGCTATTGATCACACAAAAAACGCATCATCAATCAACCTCATACCCTATTGCATCGAAGAACAAAACGCTATTGTGTTGCATATTCATGCACTTGATTTAAGAAACATCTCTCAAAACTTCCAAGCTCATTTTGTGACAACACCTATGAATGTGGTATACTGCAAAACCCTTTAGGCACCACCATCTTTACTCTATAGAAGGAGCAAGCCGGCACCATCACACTATTTATCATCCTCCAATATTGCAACAGCTCTCGGCACTTGAGACAATTCATAGGAGGGATTTTTAGTCCTTTCTTGTACAGTTTTTATCACACGCTAATCCTGCTTGTAACATGCAAGCGAATAACTTGATTGCTTCAACAAATAACAGACTTGGGATGAGAGAAATTTACGGTATTTGAAACTTTCATTCAACTTACGAAACAGTTAATTATCATTATAAGTCAATATATTATTTAATAAAACCAAAAAAAATAAAGCAGCTTAAAAGTTGAATGATATATTTAAATTTGAAAAAATATGCACTTTTGAAGATATCAAAAAAATCTCTACAAGCAATGCAATAAATTGTTTAAAATATAAGCTAAATTTCTCATACAATAACATAAGAGATCAATAAAAAACGTATTTCAACTCAAATTTTATTTTGATCTTTACGTTTTTTGCGCAACTGTTGCCACCACTCAAGACGTTTCACAATTTCACGCTCAAAACCACGCTCAACTGGTTTATAATAACTCTGACGTCCAAGTTTTTCGGGAAAATATTCTTGTCCTGAAAAAGCATCTGGTTCATCATGGTCATAACAATAACCACTTCCATACCCTTCTTCCTTCATAAATTTCGTAGGAGCATTAAGAATATGCTTAGGAGGTGGTAAAGAGCCATTTTTGCGTGCACAACGCAGTGCTGCTTTATACGCAAGATATGCTGCATTTGACTTTGGCGCAGTTGCAACATAAAGACATGCTTGCGCCAAGGCCAACTCTCCTTCTGGTGATCCTAAATAATCATAGGCATCTTTTGCTGCATTACAAATGACAAGAGCTTGAGGATCCGCCAAACCAATATCTTCAACGGCCATACGAACCAATCTTCGCCCAATATAGAGAGGATCTTCACCAGCATCCAACATACGTGCCAAATAATAAAGCGCAGCATCAGGATCAGATCCACGAACGGATTTATGCAACGCTGAAATGAGATTATAATGCCCATCTCGTCCTTTATCATAAATAGGCGCACGACGCTGAATAACTTTTTGCAAAGCAACAACATCAAGAATCTCTCCCAATGGCGCAATAGACCAAACTTCCTCTGCCAATGTTAACGCAACCCGCGCATCACCATCAGACATCTCTATCAAAACGTCTCTGGCATCATTATCCAAGGGAAGAGTTTTTCCCTCCACTTCTTCAGCACGCCTCAAAAGCATGTCCAAACTTTCATGATCATGAGAAAGAAATGTTAAAACACGTGCACGCGAAAGAAGGGCAGCATTCAGTTCAAAAGAAGGATTTTCGGTTGTTGCACCTATAAGTACCACAGTACCCTCTTCCATCACAGAAAGAAAACTATCCTGCTGTGCACGATTAAACCGATGAATTTCATCAACAAAGAGAAGTGTTTTATCCCCAGATATAAAACGCCTCTGCGCAACTTCAAAAATCTTTTTAAGTTCAGAAACTCCTGTAAAAATAGCAGAAACCTGTTCAAACGCGAAATTTGTTTCAAGGGCTAACAAACGTGCAACGGTCGTTTTTCCCGTCCCTGGAGGTCCCCAAAAAATCATCGATCCAATTGAGCCTGTTGCCGCCATACGTGAAAGCAAACCATCCTCTCCAATCAAATGCTTTTGTCCCACAACATCATTGAGAGAACAAGGGCGCATTCTTTCTGCAAGTGGCTGATTTTTATTAACTTGAAAATCAAACGACGAAGTAAAAAAATCTTTCTTCAAAAAAAAACCTCAACGAATAAATTGGCGAATATACATACCATCACGTTCATATTCCAATTGCCACATATTTGAGCGACCTTGCATAAGAACCTTTTTCAACTGATGAACTGTTTGAATTTTATGGCCATTTACAACACGTAGAATATCTCCTGACTGAAAAATTCCAGCTGCATTGCTCATTTCCTCAAGATTGGTAATCACAACCCCTTTTGCAGATATAGGAAGATGAAAACGTCGACTATTTTGCGGTGTTAAATCTAACACCTCAGCACCAGCAAGAGGACTGTCACCCGTAATTTTTTCAGATTTTAAAAATGCAGTTTCTGATATTGATGAAACTGTTATTTGTGTTTTTAAAGTTTTTCCACTTCGTAAATATTCCAAGGCAAGACTATGCTCAACGTCAGCTGTCATCAAACGATAACCAAGACTATCTGGACTGTCAACGCGTACCCCCTGCACACTCAAAATAACATCACCTACTTTCAATCCAGCTTTTTCAGCAGGACTATCTTTGATAACTTCAATAATCAGAGCACCATAGGGACGTTCTAAACCTAAACCACCAGCAATATCAGCTGTAACATTTTGAAAAGAAGCCCCAATATAAGGCGGCACAAAATATTTTCCACCGCGTTTAACAGTATCAAGCATCACTTTTACAAGATTAACTGGAATAGCAAAACCAATCCCTACAGAACCACCGGAACGCGAATAGATAGCCGTATTAATTCCGATTAACTGACCTTTCATATCAATTAAAGCGCCACCAGAATTCCCTGGATTAATGGCTGCGTCTGTTTGAATAAAAAAGTCAAAATCAGAAATCCCAACACGTGTACGCGCTTGCGCTGAAACAATACCACTTGTAACTGTTTGACCAACACCAAAGGGATTACCAATAGCAAGAACAAGATCACCAACTTCAACAGTATCAGAATTTCCCAAAGAAAGAGCCGGAAATTGAGCATCTTTTTCCTTAACTTCAAGAATTGCAATATCAGTTGCTTCATCTTTGAGCACGACCTTACTCTCAAACTCCCGTCCATCAGAAAAAGCCACTTTAATTTCGCTTGCATCTTTAATGACGTGGTAATTTGTAACGATCAAACCACGTGCATCAACAATCACCCCTGATCCTAATGACGATTGCTTACGAACAGGAAATTTATTTTGAAAACGACCAAAAAATTGCTCAAAAAATGGATCGCCTTCAAAAGGTGATCGAGCTCTAATTTGTCGAGCTGCATAAATATTTACAACAGATGGAACTGTCTTTTTAACTAAAGGAGCAAATGAAAGGGTGATTTCTGTTTGTGTTTGAGGAACATGAGCATATACATGATCAAATGATATCTGCATCATAATTGCAAAAAAAATCCGCACCCAAAAAGAATACCTCATAATCCACTCCTTATAAAATCAGCACATTCTGTTGAAGATTAATAGAATAAAAAAACGTATCCCCGCAAATTAAGGACCTCTATTAATATTTCATAATAGAGAATAAAAACAACCTATTTGAACAATAAATATTATAAAAATAAGATAATTCAATATTCTATAATTTTCTCTCTGCACCTATTTCTCAACTAAAACAAACTTAAAAATGCTCACAAAAAAACCGCCCAAGACAAGGCGGCCTTTAAAAATCCAACAGAATAAAAAACTCTACGAAGATGTTCCCTTTTCATTCTCAGAAGCTTCCATGCGAGCACGATCCCCAGCACCCTTCGCTTCAACATCACGATCAACAAATTCTATAACAGCCATGGGCGCATTATCACCGGTACGAAACCCCGCTTTCATAATACGCAAATACCCACCGTTGCGTGATGCATAACGTGGCGCAAGCGTATCAAATAATTTTGCAACCTTTCCTGCATCACGAAGTGCTGCAATAGCTTGCCGACGCGCATGCAAACCACCACGCTTACCAAGAGTAACGAGTTTTTCAACAATAGGACGAATTTCCTTAGCCTTTGGTAGTGTTGTCACAATCTGCTCATGCTCGATCAACGAAGTTGCCATATTTGCAAACATCGCTTTACGGTGACTGGCAGTACGGTTCAACTTGCGTCCTGACTTACTATGGCGCATAAGCCCTCTCCTTAAATTCTAATTTTAATATTGATCTTCATAACGTTTTGCAAGATCATCAATGTTTTCAGGCGGCCACGCAGGAATCTCCATCCCAAGATGTAAACCCATACACGCCAAAACTTCTTTAATCTCATTCAACGACTTGCGACCAAAGTTCGGTGTCCGAAGCATTTCAGATTCTGTTTTCTGAATCAGATCACCAATATAGACAATATTATCATTCTTAAGACAATTTGCCGAACGAACTGAAAGTTCTAATTCATCCACTTTTTTGAGAAGAGCAGGATTAAAAGAAAGCTCAGAATCAGCCTCTTCAACAGGCTCCTTCTGTGGCTCTTCAAAGTTAATAAATAACGATAATTGATCCTGAAGAATGCGTGCTGCAAAAGCAACAGCATCCTCACCATTAACAGCACCGTTTGTTTCAATCGTGAGCGTTAATTTATCATAATCGAGAACTTGACCTTCGCGTGTATTTTCTACTTTATAAGATACCTTACGGATAGGTGAATAAAGACTATCAATTGGAATAAGCCCTATACGTGCATCATCAACACAATTACGATCAGATGGAACATACCCCTTTCCTGTGTTGACAATAAATTCCATACGAATTTCAGCTTCTTCATCAAGAGTACAAATAACATGATCTGGATTTAGAATTTCCATATCCCCAACTGTACTGATATCTCCCGCTTTCACGACACCAGGCCCCTCTTTATAAACGACGACACGTTTAGGCCCTTCTTCTTCCATACGAAGCGCAATTTCTTTTATATTCAGAATAATATCCGTAACATCCTCACGCACACCTGGAATCGATGAAAATTCATGCAAGACACCGTCAATCTGCACAGCAGTAATAGCAGCACCACGAAGCGAAGATAACAAAACGCGACGAAGCGCATTTCCTAACGTTAAACCAAAACCACGCTCAAGAGGTTCAGCAATCACACTTATAATATTTGGATTATCATGTGCACATGATTCAACCTTATTGGGTTTAATAAGTTCCTGCCAGTTTTTCTGGATCATATTTTTATTCCCGTTCTTTAGTTCCGTTACCATTCAATCGTAACGACCAATGTGAACATCAGAGAAATCTCCGACAACAAAAAACAACACCCAATTAAACACGCCGCCTTTTCCGCGGACGACATCCATTATGAGGAATTGGTGTTACATCGCGAATAGAAGTAATGACAAAACCAACAGATTGCAATGCACGTAAAGCAGATTCACGCCCTGATCCAGGTCCACAAACTTCAACTTCCAAAGAACGCATACCATGCTCTTGCGCTTTTCTTGCACAATCCTCCGCAGCAACTTGAGCAGCAAAAGGTGTCGATTTACGCGCACCTTTAAACCCCTGAGCTCCCGCAGATGACCAAGCAATTGCATTACCCTGAGCATCAGTAATAGTAATCATTGTGTTATTAAATGTTGAATTAATATGCACAACACCCGATGAAATATTTTTACGTTCGCGACGACGAACACGTGTGGCTTCCTTGGCCATAATTTCCCTTTCAACGATCTCATCACTGCCGTAACATCAGCAGCTCCACCTTTTTTCCTTGTCAAACAAATCAAACAAGAAAAAGAATATATAAAAAACCTTCCACAAAGGCCCTTATTTCTTCTTACCGGCGATTGCCTTAGCCGGACCTTTACGTGTACGGGCATTCGTATGTGTACGCTGTCCTCGGACAGGCAAAGATCGGCGATGACGCAATCCCCGATAACAACCAAGATCCATCAAACGCTTAACATTCATAGCAACCTCACGACGAAGATCACCTTCAACTTGATACCCCTGATCTATTGCCTCACGAATCTGCAGCACCTCAGCATCTGAAAGCTCATGCACACGACGCCCCAAAGGAATGCCAACTCTTTCAATAATTTCTTGAGCAAATTTTGGTCCAATCCCGTGGATATATTGAAGCGCAATAATTACACGCTTATTTGTCGGGATATTGACGCCAGCAATACGAGCCACGCCTACTCTCCTTAGTTATTTTGACAAATTGTTATAAAATACCTGATATACTTTACAGAAAAAAATAGACTCAGAAAAAAAATTCTTCCGAATCCTATTATCTCACTAAAATAAATTAAATTCACTTTTGATAGATTTCATCTCAAAAGTCAACTCTTTTCATTTATTTCTAAAAAAAAATCTCATGAAAGAAACCCTCTAATCATACGTGTCACTTCAGCAACACCAATCATTCCATCAATAACCTTCAACATTCCCCTCTCTGAATAAAATTTTGATAAGGGAGCTGTTTTTTCACGATATTCTACTAATCTTTTTGCAAAAGCAACAGGATTGTCATCTAAACGAACCTGTCCACCAGTCGCTATTGTTTCCTCAACACGCTTCTTCATACGTTCAATCAACACGTCTTCATCAACACACAATTCAATAACAGCATTAAGCCACATATTTTTTGAATCCAGTATCTGTTGCAACGCTTCTGCTTGCCCCACAGTTCGCGGATATCCATCCAAAACAAAACCGTTTACACAATCAGCTTCATCAATCCGATCTGATACGATTTGATTAACAATACTATCAGGTACCAAAGCACCAGAACTTATAATAGCTTTAGCTTTTTTACCAATCTCCGTTTCTTTGGCAATCACCTCACGCAACATATCCCCTGTTGATAAATGAGGAATGTTATATTCCTCAGTCAACATTTTTGCTTGCGTACCTTTTCCCGCTCCAGGAGGACCTAAAAGAATAACTCTCATCGATTCCTTCTACCTCCACGAAGTTTTGATTTTTTTATCAACCCTTCATATTGGTGGGCAACAAGATGCCCCTGAATTTGAGCAACCGTATCAAGTGTAACAGTAACAACAATCAACAAGGATGTTCCCCCAAGATAAAAAGGAACCTGTAATGCAGATATCATAAATTCAGGTAACAAACAAACCAAGATAATATAAATAGCGCCCACAACAGTAATACGCGTCAAAACGTAATCAATATATTCGGCTGTACGCTCACCTGGACGAATCCCTGGAATAAAACCAGAATGTTTTTTCAACTGATCTGCAGTATCACTTGGATTAAACACAATAGCTGTATAAAAAAAGCAAAAAAACGCCATTAAAAATGCATAAACAATCATATAAAGTGGCTGTCCATGACCAAGAGCATAAGAAATCTCCTGAACCCATTGTGGCATTTTATCAGAAAAATTATTAATAGTGGCAGGTAATAATAATAAAGATGAAGCAAAAATAGGTGGAATAACACCAGCAGTATTCAACTTTAAAGGAAGATGCGACATATCTCCTTGAAACATTTGATTACCGACCTGACGTTTCGGGTATTGGATAAGAATTCGCCGTTGCGCACGCTCTATAAAAACAATAAGCCCAATAACCAAAACAGCAATAAGAACGATTCCTATTAAAAGAAAAGTTGATAAATCAGCCTGACTATGAGCTGTCAAAAGCTGAGCAAAAGTAGAAGGAAAGTTGGCTACAATCCCTGTAAAAATGATAAGAGAAACCCCATTACCAATACCACGTGACGTAATTTGCTCGCCAAGCCACATAAGAAACATCGTTCCGCCAACAAGCGTAATAACAGAAGAAATACGAAACATAAGACCTGGTTCTAAAACAATTTGAAGCCCCGACCCTATACCGCTTTCAAGCGCAACCGCAATACCAAAAGCTTGTAGAATTGCCAATACGACTGTTACATAACGCGTATATTGATTGATAATCTTACGACCTAAATCCCCTTCTTTTTTAAGAGTTTCCAAAGAAGGAATAATAGATGTTAACAATTGCACAATAATAGATGCCGATATATAAGGCATGATACCCAGCGCAAAAATAGCCATACGCCCAACGGCACCTCCAGCAAACATATTAAAGAGTCCTAATACACCCGACGCGTGATGTTCAAATGTTTGCCGCAAAGCATCGATATTGATACCTGGAAGAGAGATGTAAGTGCCAAAACGATATACAAGAAGCGCCAACAGAGTAAACCAGATGCGTTTCTTTAATTCAGTTGCACGAGAAAAGGTGCCGAAATTTATATTGGAAGCAAATTGCTCTGCTGCTGATGCCATAAAACGTCTCCACTTTACACTCCAGTTCTTCAAATCACAGAAGTATAATCCTAAAATTCATATATGCATACACAAACAAATGCAGAACTTAAACAATTCTCCACAAAAGATCCCACAAAACAGATATTATTCTTCTTTAGGTCTCTATTCATATCAAAAAATTATCGAGCAATATCAGGAAGAATAACCTGGCCACCCACTTTTTCAATCTTAACACGAGCAGCTTGTGAAGCACCAGAAACATGAAAGGTAATCTTAGCCTTCAAATCACCATCAGAAAGAAGACGAACCCCATCTTTTTCACGACGAATAATACCAGCCTCTTTCAAAGAAACCATATCAACAGGCTTTTCAATATTCAACTTACCTGCATCAACTGCCAACTGAATACGTCCCAGTGAAACTTCATTGTAGGTTTTAGCAAAGAAATTCCTAAATCCACGTTTTGGCAAACGACGATAGATAGGCATTTGCCCACCTTCAAAACCATTAAGGGAAACACCAGAACGTGACTTTTGCCCTTTTACACCACGTCCACCAGTCTTACCCGTACCGGAACCAATACCACGCCCAACACGCTTACGATTTTTTGTTGCGCCTTCGCAATCACGCAGTTCATTGAGTTTCATATCTAATACTCCCGCAACCCTTAACCTTCATCTATAACGCGAACAAGATGCCGAACCCGAGCAATCATACCCCGCACACAAAGTGTATCATCTAAAACGCGCCGACGACGCATTTTATTTAGTCCAAGCCCCTTTAAGGTTGCACGCTGAATCTGTGAGTTTCGAATAGGGCTTCCAATTTGTTCCACCGTCACAGTTTTACCACTCTGAGATTTTTTCTGAACCATTTCCTAATTCCTTTTCTGATAATCTCAGAAACTACCCTTCTAGGTCGACTAAATGGCGACGACGCGCCTGCAAAGTCGAATACTTTATACCACGTTGAGCAGCAATATCTCTAGGATGCATTTGATGTTTCAATGCATCAAATGTTGCACGAACCATGTTATAAGGATTCGACGACCCTAGTGATTTTGCAACGACATCCTGCATACCAAGAGCTTCAAAAATAGCACGCATCGGTCCCCCAGCAATAATACCAGTACCAGCAGAAGCCGAACGTAGCAAAACACGCCCAGCTCCGTGACGACCTTCAAGATCATGATGCAATGTACGCCCAGACCGAAGCGGAACATAAATCATCCCACGTTTCGCAGATTCCGTTGCTTTACGAACGGCTTCTGGAACTTCACGGGCTTTACCATGTCCAAAACCCACACGCCCTTTTTGATCTCCAACGACAACAAGAGCAGCAAAACCAAAACGCCGACCACCCTTTACAACTTTAGCAACACGATTGATATGAACGAGCCTATCGACAAATTCATTATCGCGTTCTTCTCTCTCACCACGTTCTTTTTGTGCCATTCCTCATTCCTTTTTCTTTTCCGGAAGCACGATAACAAAGTCCCTCATCAAACTGGAAGAACTTAAACGAAATACTCTAAACTCTCCTTACTCATTCATAAATAAGAAATTTTAGAAATTCAAACCACCTTCACGAGCAGCTTCAGCTAAAGCTTTGACGCGACCATGGTACACATACGCTCCACGATCAAAAACCACCTCATTAACACCCGCTTTCTTCGCACGCTCAGCAATTAACTTACCAACAGCAAAGGCCGCCTTTTTATCAGCACCACTCTTTAACGATTTTTTCAAATCACTTTCAAGAGTAGAGGCTGAAACAAGTGTACATCCCCGCAAATCATCGATAACTTGAGCATAAATGTTCTGATTTGAACGATAAACACTAAGCCGAGGACGATCATGAGAAACCATTTTAATTCTACGACGAACACGCCTTGCACGACGTTGGATAATGTCCTTAGATGAAACCATAATACAAAATCCTTATTTCTTTTTACCTTCTTTACGGAAGATACGTTCATCTGCATGCTTAACACCTTTACCTTTATAAGGCTCAGGCCTACGATACTCACGAATCTCCGCTGCAACTTGTCCAACTTGCTGTTTATCAATTCCAGAAACAACAATTTCCGTTGGCTTAGGAACAGTCACAGTAACACCCGACGGAACTTTATAAACCACATCATGCGAAAAGCCCAGAGATAGTTGAACATCCTTACCCTGCAAAGCAGCACGATAACCAACCCCATTAATCTCCAACCTCTTTTCAAAACCATCTTTCACACCACAAAAAATGTTCTCAATCATTGAGCGCGACATACCCCATTTAGAACGCGCATCTTTTGACTGATCCCGCGGCATAACTGATATGATATTCTCCTCAAGTTTGACTAAGACTTCATCATTGACGACGTAACTCAGCTCACCTTTTGGACCTTTTGCCTTAACCAGCTGTCCTTCAACAGTAGCAGTAACTCCAGAAGGAATTGAAATGGGTTTCTTTCCAATACGAGACATTGTTCTAACCTACTTTTTCTTCCGTTTTCTTGACATAACTTAGAAAACACGACAAAGGAGTTCTCCACCAACATTCTGTTCACGCGCCTCATGATCTGCCATGACGCCTTTAGGAGTCGATAAAATCGAAATACCAAGGCCATTTGCCACCTGAGGAAGTGACTTAGCAGAAACATACACACGACGCCCTGGCTTTGATACACGTGAAATCTCACGAATAGCAGCCAGCCCTTCAAAATACTTCAATTCGATTTCAATTTCAGCTTTCCCATCACCTAAATCAATTCGATTATATCCGCGAATATAACCTTCCGACTGAAGAACATCAAGAACGTGCGCACGAAGCTTCGAAGCTGGAGTAACTACTTTACCTTTTTTACGACCAAGTGCATTACGAATACGTGTTAGCATATCACCAAGAGGATCTGACATAGACATTAAATAATCTCCTCTTACCAACTAGACTTTACAATACCAGGAATATAGCCAATAGAGCCAAGCTCACGCAACGCAATTCGCGACATTTTTAATTTACGATAATAAGCCCTCGGACGACCTGAAACCTCACAGCGATTACGAATACGAACTTTCGAAGAATTACGCGGCAACTCTGCCAACTGAACAGAAGCTTTAAAACGTTCTTCAAGAGAAACCTTCTGATCCATAACTATTGCTTTCAAACGTGCACGACGGGCAGCATAGCGCTTTACCATCACCTCACGACGCTTATTTTTTTCAACGGCACTTACTTTGGCCATAATTTCACCTCACTACGTTTGCCGTTACGAACGAAAAGGAAAATTAAAAGCACGCAATAACTCACGAGCTTCATCATCCGTTTTTGCTGTCGTACAAACGATAATATCCATACCCCAAATTTGATCAACTTTATCATAGTTGATTTCTGGAAACACAATGTGTTCTTTAATACCCATAGCAAAATTGCCACGACCATCAAAACTCTTTGGATTTAAACCACGAAAGTCACGAACCCGCGGAAGAGCAATCGTCACAAGACGATCTAAAAACTCAAACATACGATCTTTACGCAATGTAACTTTAGCCCCAAGAGGCATTCCTTCACGAACCTTAAAGGTCGCAATAGAATTACGCGCACGCGTAACAACAGCCTTCTGACCCGTTATTAGCCCTAAATCCTCAGCGGCAAGGGAAGGTTTCTTCGAATCAGCAGTTGCTTCACCTATCCCCATATTTATTACAACTTTATCAATCCGCGGAATTTGCATCACATTTCTGTAATTAAACTTCTCTTGAAGCACTTTACGAATCACTTCAAAATAATGCGCTTTCATACGCGGTATTTGTCTTTCCTCAGCCATTAATCAACTCTCCCGAACGCTTGGCAAAACGAACTTTATTACCATCTGCATTCATACGAAAGCCTACACGTGTAGGCTTACCATCTTTAGGATCAGCAATCGCCAAATTAGACAGATGAATCGGAGCTTCTTTAGAAATAATTCCAGCTTCTTGCTTCTGCGTTTGACGTTGATGACGTTTAATCATATTAATCCCACGAACAAAAGCCTTATTCTCTTTTGGACTAACCTTAATTACTTCACCACTACATCCTTTATCCTTACCGGACAAAACAACAACTTTATCACCTTTTCGAATCTTTTGCATAACATTTACTCCTTACAGAACTTCAGGAGCAAGCGAGATGATCTTCATATGATTCCTACCACGCAATTCACGGGGAACAGGTCCAAAGATACGAGTACCGATCGGCTCTTTTTTATTATCTACTAAAACCGCAGCATTACTATCAAAACGAATGACACTACCATCTGCGCGACGAATATCCTTAGCAGTACGAACCACAACAGCTTTCATAACATCACCTTTTTTAACACGGCCACGAGGAATTGCATCCTTAACCGAAACAACAATAATGTCACCGACCGAAGCATATTTCCGCTTTGAACCGCCTAACACTTTGATGCACATGACACGACGCGCTCCAGAATTATCAGCAACGTCAAGGTTTGTTTGCATCTGAATCATGACTGGCCACCTTCTCTTAACACATATACCCGATTGTATCTTTTACACACTCGGATTTGCCTGCCAAATAACGATAAAGTTATCGCCTTCAAATTTATCAATGATAACCACACTGTTAAATTCTAAAACAATAAGCTTAACTCATTACGCTACATTGTCTTTTACAACAATCCAACATTTATCTTTCGAAATTGGTCTAGATTCTTGAATAGAAACTTGATCCCCAATCTTGAATTGGTTGTTTTCGTCATGCGCTTTATAATTTTTAGACTGCCGAACAGTCTTCTTAAGAAGCGGATGAGAATAACGGCGTTCAACTTTGACAACAACAGTCTTATCACTTTTGTCGCTAATAACAACACCCTGCAAAACGCGTTTAGGCATCTCTTATTTCCTTAAACCTTACTTTCACTTATCTTTTGACGAAGAAAAGTTTTAATACGCGCAATATCACGACGAACTTGTCTAACGCGCGCAGTCTTTTCTAATTGACCTGTTGCTTTTTGAAAACGCAAATTAAATTGCTCTTTCTTTAACTTAGCCAATTCATCTTTCATTTGGTCGAGCGTTTGCGCCCGTAATTCTGTGGCTCTCATCGCTTAACCTCATTATTCAGCAATACGCTGGATGAAACGCGTTTTTATAGGCAACTTTGCAGCACCCAATCTTAGTGCTTCACGTGCAACATCCTCCGGAACTCCATCAAGCTCAAACATGACGCGCCCAGGAGCAACACGTGCAGCCCAATAATCAACACTTCCCTTACCTTTACCCATACGAACTTCAGTCGGTTTAGATGTAACCGGAAGATCTGGAAAAATGCGAATCCACACACGACCAGAACGCTTCATATAACGTGTAATCGCACGACGCGCCGCTTCAATTTGACGAGCAGTAACCCGCTCCGGCTCAACAGCCTTCAAACCGTAGGCACCGAAATTCAAATCCGTACCACCCTTCGCAAAACCGTGAATACGGCCTTTGAACTGTTTACGGAACTTTGTGCGCTTTGGCTGCAACATTGTTCTCTACTCCAAATTTTAGTTCAATCTCAAAAACTAAGCATTTTCGCGGCGACGATTCGATGAAGAACCAGATTGATCAGCTTCCGTAGCACGACGTTCTGAAGCCATCGGATCATGCTCAAGAATCTCACCCTTAAAGACCCAAACTTTAATACCACAAATACCATAAGCGGTCTTAGCTTCTGCTGTACCGTAATCAACATCAGAACGCAAGGTATGAAGTGGAACACGACCTTCACGATACCATTCCATACGAGCAATTTCAGCACCACCAAGACGGCCAGAACAATTGATACGAATACCTTCCGCACCAAGACGCATAGCAGACTGAACAGCACGCTTCATTGCACGACGAAAAGCAACACGACGCTCTAACTGTTGAGCAATTGATTGCGCAATAATTGTCGCATCAATCTCCGGTTTACGAATCTCCACAATATTCAATGAAGTTTCAGCATCCGTCATTTCTGAGAGTTTACGACGAAGCTTTTCGATATCAGCACCCTTTTTACCAATAATCAAACCAGGACGTGCAGAATGAATTGTAATACGACACTTTTTATGAGGACGCTCAATAACAACCTTAGAAATAGCCGCCTGTTTAAGTTCCTCAAGCACATATGAACGAATTTTCAAATCTTCATGAAGAAGGCGCCCATATTCACCACTATCAGCATACCAACGAGAGTCCCAAGTCCGATTAACACCAAGACGAAGTCCTATTGGATTGATCTTCTGCCCCATTACGCGGCCTCCACTTTTTCGGTAACTTCACGAACAATAACAGTAAGATGCGAAAATGGACGTTCAATTCTACTAGCACGCCCTCGACCACGAACATGAAAGCGCTTCATCACTATCGACTTACCAACATAAGCTTCCGCCACAACAAGCGAATCAATATCAAGATCGTGGTTATTTTCTGCATTTGCAATTGCTGATTCAAGCGTTTTTTTCACAGTAGCAGCAATTCGCTTGCGTGAAAACATCAAATCAGCGAGCGCTACATTAACTCTTTTACCACGAATCATTGCAGCAACTAAATTAAGCTTCTGCGGACTAACACGAATTGTCCGCGTGACAGCTCTTGCTTCATTATCTTTAAGCTGGCGCGAAACTTTAGCTTTTCCCATTCCTACTTCCTCTTCGCTTTCTTATCGGCACCATGACCATAATAAGTCCGGGTAGGAGCGAACTCACCAAACTTATGCCCAACCATCTCTTCAGAAACAGAAACAGGAATATGCTTATTACCGTTGTAAACACCAAAAGTTAAACCAACAAATTGCGGTAAAATAGTAGAGCGACGACTCCATATTTTTATAACTTCGTTGCGCCCACTTGCACGTACCTTCTCTGCTTTACCAAGAAGATAGCCGTCAACAAACGGACCTTTCCACACTGAACGAACCACCTCAGACTACCTTTCTCATTTCTTGCGTTGATGACGCGTACGCATAATAAATTTATCAGTGGCTTTATTGGAGCGCGTACGCTTACCTTTCGTAGGTTTACCCCAGGGAGAAACTGGATGGCGCCCCCCCGATGTACGACCTTCACCACCACCGTGTGGATGATCAACGGGGTTCATAGCAACACCACGAACATGTGGACGTTTACCACGCCAACGTGACCGCCCCGCCTTACCATCATTAATATTCCCATGATCAGGATTTGAAACAGCGCCAACAGTTGCAAAACAGCTACTCGGAACCAAACGCTGCTCACCAGAATTTAAACGAAGAATAGCCATACCATGATCTCGTCCAACCAACTGCGCATAAGCACCTGCTGAACGTGCAATCTGTCCGCCTTTCCCTGGCTTCATCTCAACATTATGAATAATTGTACCTACAGGCATATTAGCAAGAGGCATAGCATTACCTGGTTTAACATCCACATTTAAACCAGCCATAACAGAATCACCAACACCAAGACGCTGTGGTGCAAGAATATAACTCAATTGCCCATCCTCATAGCGGATTAAAGCAATAAAAGCGGTACGATTAGGATCGTATTCTAAACGCTCAACCTTTGCTGAAACATCACGTTTAAGACGCTTAAAGTCGACAAACCGATAACTACGTTTATGTCCACCACCCTGAAAACGAGCAGTAACACGACCGCGATTATTACGTCCACCCTTTGAAGACAAACCTTCAGTTAACATCTTTACAGGTTTTCCCTTATAAAGACAAGAACGTTCCACAATAACAAGCTGACGCTGCCCAGGTGTCGTTGGATTAAACTGCTTAAGTGCCATTATTCCTATCTCCGAGCCTCTTAAAGACCTGTCGAAACGTCGATAGTCTGACCACTGGCCAGAGTTACGATCGCTTTTTTGACATCACTCTGCCGACCAACTATACCTTTGAAACGCTTCACTTTACCCTTACGGACTATCGTGTTAACTGCTTTAACTTTTACGCTAAAAAGCGCTTCAATAGCAGCCTTAATCTCAGGCTTCGTCGCTTTCGGCGCGACATTAAAAGCAACTTGATTATATTCAGAAATCATAGTCGCCTTTTCAGTAATAACTGGACTAATAATTATATCATAATGGCGAAGATCTGTCATTTAAAACGCTCCTCAAGAGCCTCAACAGCTGCTTTTGATAAAACAAGTTTGCTGCGACGCAAAATATCATAAACATTAATTCCCTGAATAGGCAAAATGTCAATATTAGGGATATTAGAGGCTGCACGAAAAAAGTTAATATCAATCTCTTTACCACCAATCAAGAGAGCGTTATTAAATCCAAGCTTAGAAAAATGAGAAACAAGCATTTTCGTTTTAGCATCCTTAACAGTCAACTCATCCACAATAATTAAATCTTTTGCTTTTAATTTTGCAGATAAAGCAAGACGTAACCCAAGAGCACGAATCTTTTTAGGAAGATCATGCGCATGGCTACGAACCACCGGTCCATGTGCCTTACCCCCACCCCTAAACTGCGGTGCACGTGCAGATGAATGTCGAGCACGCCCAGTTCCTTTCTGTTTAAACATTTTTGCCCCTGTTCGCGACACATCAGAACGACCTTGGGATTGATGACTTCCCTGCTGACGACGTGCAAGCTGCCAACGAACAACACGTTGCAAAATATCCTCACGCGGAACAAGATCAAAAATAGCTTCAGAAACCTTTAATTTGCCAGCTTCATTACCATCAAGAGTTTTAATTACAAGATCCATTATTAGGCTCCCTCAACCTCAGAGGTTTCCGTCACCGGAGTAACCATTTCCGCTTTCTCCTTCACAAGACGGCGAATACCAGCAGGCTTTGGAGCATTATCAGGAAGACGCTTCTTCACAGCATCCCGTATCAAAATCCAAGAACCTTTAGAACCAGAAACAGCACCACGCACTAAAATTAAACCACGCTCACTATCAGTGGAAATAACTTCAATATTCTGTGTTGTTACACGCACTTGCCCCATATGGCCAGCCATTTTTTTACCTTTAAAAACTTTACCAGGATCTTGGCACTGCCCTGTAGAACCATGAGCACGATGTGTAATCGAATTACCATGAGAAGCACGATGTCCACCAAAGTTATGTCGTTTCATAACACCAGCAAACCCCTTACCAATACTGGTACCAGTCACATCAACTCTTTGTCCTGGAACAAAATGTTCCACTGTAATCTCAGTACCAACATCAAGAAGATTGTCGGGACTCACACGAAACTCTGCTATTTTGGCTTTAGGCTCAACAGAAGCCTTAGCAAAATGTCCACGAAGAGCTTGTGAAGTATTCTTAACCTTAGCAAAGCCTACACCTAATTGAACAGCAGTATAACCATTCTTTTCAACTGTACGCTGAGCAACGACTTGACAATTCTCCAAACGAAGTACCGTCACCGGCACATGCTCACCAGCATCATTATAAATACGGGTCATGCCCAGCTTCTGTGCTATTACACCTGAACGCATCGGGTCTGTTCCTTCTGTCCTCAAACCTCAGAGCTTAATTTCTACATCCACACCAGCAGAAAGATCGAGCTTCATAAGCGCATCCACTGTTTGCGGCGTTGGATCAACAATGTCAAGAAGACGCTTATGTGTTCGCATCTCAAACTGCTCACGACTTTTCTTATCGATATGCGGTCCACGATTGACCGTAAACTTCTCAATCCGCGTCGGAAGCGGAATGGGACCACGGACATTTGCACCGGTACGTTTAGCAGTCGATACGATCTCACGCGTCGACGTATCAAGAATTCTATGATCAAACGCTTTCAAGCGAATGCGAATATTCTGACTGTTCATGCTCTTTATTTCCCTGTTATACAAAGTGCCTTCAATAATCAAAGCACTCAACAAGCATTATTTATTCAATGATCTTAGAGACGATACCGGCACCAACAGTACGACCACCTTCACGAATAGCAAAACGAAGCTTCTCTTCCATCGCTATCGGAACGATCAACGAAACATCCATGGCAACATTGTCGCCTGGCATAACCATTTCCGTTCCTTCTGGAAGCGTAACAATACCTGTAACATCCGTCGTACGGAAGTAAAACTGAGGACGATAATTCGTGAAAAATGGTGTATGACGTCCACCTTCATCTTTTGTCAAAATGTAAGCTTCTGCTTTAAAACGTGTATGAGGTGTAACGGATCCTGGCTTCGCCAACACTTGACCACGCTCAATCCCTTCACGGTCAACACCACGAAGCAGAGCTCCTATATTATCACCCGCTTGCCCCTGATCTAAAAGCTTGCGGAACATTTCAACGCCTGTAACCGTCGTCTTAGACGTTGGACGAATACCGATAATCTCGATTTCC